>NZ_JBHNYP010000006.1:0-101244 GCF_054960655.1 Micrococcus sp. PSi08
GGGGGGTGGGGGGGGGGGGGGGGGGGGGGGGGGGGGGGGGGGGGGGGGGGGGGGGGGGGGGGGGGGGGGGGGGGGGGGGGGGGGGGCGGGCCCCCCCCCCCCCCCCCCCCCCCCCCGGAGCGAGCGGCCGAGCCCGGCCTCGCCGACCCCGACGCCGTGGACGCCGGCGAACTCATGCTGCAGGTGCCCGCGGGGCGGCTCCTCGGCTCCGTCCTGCTCTCCGGAGGCGTGCTGGGGGTGCTGGCCGGGTCCCTGATCTGGCTGGGCGGTCTCGCCCTCGTGGTCGCGCTGCTGCCCGAGGCGGTGCTGGACGAGGGGGAGACCCTGACCGGGATCGGCGCGGCCGCGTCCCTGCCGGCCCTGTTCTCCGTGGCCGGCGTCGCGTGGTCCCGGCTGAACGCCGGCTGGGGCTTCCAGGTGCGCCGCTCCACCGACGGGCTGCGACTGCGGCACGGGCTCACCGAGACCACCCACCAGACCGTCCCGCCGGGGCGGGTGCAGGGGGTGACCGTCTCCCAGCCCCTGTTCTGGCGGCCCTTCGGCTGGTATCGGGTGAACATGGCGGTGGCCGGCTACCTGCAGGAGTCCGACGGCGCCCGGGACGTCGCGCTGCCCGTCGGTCCGTGGGAGGACGTGCTCCGCGTCCTCACGGTCGTGGCACCGGACCCGGGCCTGGACGGTGATCCGCGCGCCGCGCAGGGGCTGACCCCCGCCGGGCTCATGCACCTGGGCGTGCACGGCTCCGGCACGGAGGGCGGCTTCCAGCACGTGCCGCGGCGCGGCAGGTGGTGGTTCAACTGGTTCGCCTGGCAGCGGATCGGCTTCACGACGACGCGGACCCTCCTGGTGGTGCGCAGCGGCTGGTTGAACCGCCGGCTGCAGACCCTCCAGCACGAGCGCGTGCAGGCGGCCGAGCTGGTGCAGGGCCCGGTGCAGCGCCGCCTGGGTCTGGCCACGGTGCGCGTGTGGGTCGCGGGGGCGAAGGCCGTGGTCCGCGACCTCGACGAAGACGTGGCCGTGGACCTGTACGCCCGGGAGGCCCGGCACGCGGCCGTCTCGCGTCGCCTCGCCGACCGCGATCAGTGGATGCGCCCCGAGGAGCTGGCCCGCTTCGAGCAGCGCACGCGCGAGGTCGCGGCCACCGAGGTGGGCCGCCGCGAACTGGCGCGGGCCGGCGTCGGCGGCGGCGCCGTCGTCGGGGAGGAGAGCGGGGCAGACGTCCCCGCTGTGCGCGGCGAGGAGGAGCGATGACCGGCGGACTCGACCTGAGCCTGGACCCGCACGACCCGGCGCAGCGGCCCGGGCGGCTGGGCGTCGGCGTGGTGAGCGCGGGCCGGGTGGGGGCCGTGCTGGGCTCGGCGCTGCGGGCTGCGGGCCACACGATCACGGGCGTGCACGCCGTCTCCGAGGCCTCGCGGGACCGCGCGGAGATGCTCCTGCCGGGCGTGCCCGTCCTGGAGATCCCCGAGATCCTGCGCCGCTCCGAGATGGTCGTCTTCGCCGTCCCGGACGACGCGCTGGGCGAGCTCGTGACCGGCCTGGCCGCCGCGGGCCACGTGCAGACCGGCCACCTGCTCGTGCACACCTCCGGCCGCTACGGGGTGGGGGTGATGGAGCCGGTGCGCGCGCACGGGGCGATCCCCCTGGCGATCCATCCGGCCATGACGTTCACGGGGCTGAGCCTCGACGTCGCCCGGCTGCAGGACTGCGTGTTCGGCGTGACCGCTGACCCCGTGGTGCTGCCCGTGGCCCAGGCGCTCGTGGTGGAGATGGGCGGCGAGCCCGTGGTCGTGAAGGAGGCCGACCGGGCGGCCTACCACCTGGCGCTGTCCCACGGGTCGAACCACCTGGTGACGCTGACGGCGCAGGCCCGTCAGATCCTCGAGACGATCGGGGTGGCCGACCCGGAGCGGGTGCTGCGCTCGCTCATGACCGCCGCCCTGGAGAACGCGCTCACCGACGGCGACGGCGCCCTCACCGGCCCCGTCGCCCGCGGTGACGTCGACACGCTGCGGACCCACCGCGAGACCCTCGGCGAGCTCGAGGCCGGGGGATTGCCCGCCGACGTGCGTGCCGTGTGGGAGACCCTCGCCCGCGCGACGACCGACCGCGCCGAGACCCGCGGCACGCTGCGCGCGGACGCGGCGGCGCGGCTGCGCGAGGTCCTCGACGGCTCCGACGACCCCCACGACGACTGACCGACCCCCCCGCCGCCCCCGCTTTCGTTCGGGAAACGGCGGGTCCCGGATCGTTTTCGTTCGGGAAACGGCGGGTCCGGCGGCGTTCGCGTCGCTGGGACGGGACCCCGAGACCGCGCCCCGGCCGTCAGAGGCGCCCGTCGCGGATCGCGGCGACGACGCCGTCTGCTGCGTCCTCGATCTGCCGGTACATCTCCTCGAACTGCGGCCGCGGATACCCATACGGATCGGGGACCTCGCGCACCCCGGCGCTGTCCGCATCCGACGCGAACTCGCCCATCAGGTGGATCCGGTCCCGCTGCTCGTCCGTGGTCGCGAGCCGCCGCGCATCGGCGAGGTTGGACTCGTCCATCGCGAGGATCAGGTCGGCGTCGTCCATGAGGTCGGCGGACAGCTGCACCCCCACCGTCGGGAACTGGTAGCCCAGTTCGCCGCCGACCTCGCGGGTGAGGTGATGCGGCCGGGCGCCCACGTGCTCGCCGGACGTGCCGGCGGAGGTGACCTCGACGTCGTCGAGACCAGCCTCCGCGAGCTTGCGGTTCAGCACGGCCTCGGCGGCGGGCGAGCGGCAGATGTTCCCCAGGCAGACGGTCATGATGCGCATGGGGCCAGTGTCTCAAGTCCGGGCGGGGGCGGCGGACGACGACGGTCAGCTCGGCCGCGCATGCGTTCTCGGTGCCGAGATGGGCGCGTCCACGAGCGTTTTCGCTGGTGAAACGGAGGCCTCAGGCGGTCCGTCCCCCGGCTCCTCGCCGTTTCCCGAACGAAAGCGCTGCGACACGCCGCCGTTTCTCGAACGAAAGCGCGGCTGGCACCGTCGGTTCCGGCGACGGCGGCGCCCGACGCGCCTGGCAGGATGGAGGCCATGACCGACCAGCCCGAGATGAGCCCCCTGACCGAGCCCGAGCGGGAGTGGGTGCGCGTCCGCCGCGACTTCGCCGCGCAGGAGGGCGTGGACCACCTGGACCTGGACGCGGTCGCCGCCTACTACGACGCCGTGCTGGCCCGCTCGCAGGCCGAAGCCGAGGAGCTGGACCCCGAGGAGCTGGCGGTGCTGCTGGACGTCGTCGCGGTGCTGCTCGGCGAGCACCTGGGCGCGCGCCACGGCATGCAGTGGGTGACGGTCGCGGATGAGGAGGGGCCCGCCCTCGCGCTGCGGGACACCCTCTCGGACGCCGTCGTCTTCCCGCAGCCGGTGGTCGGCCAGAGCTGGAACCATCAGGCCACGGGGGAGTGGATGGGCGAGTACGTCGACTGGCTCGGCGAGCAGCTCCAGCAGATCCGGGCCGACGCCGGCACGCGGCCCGGCGCCTGAGGCGCGGCGGGCACCGGGGCGGCCCGCCGTCGATGCCACCACCCCGCCGCCCTCCGTGTTGCCCGGATCACGTGCGGGCCGATAGAAACGAACGCATGACCTCCACCCCGGACACCGCGGACACCCCCGCCACCCCCTTCCACGACCTCGACGCCTTCACCGCCCTGCCGCGCGTGGCCGGTCTCACCCTCAGCCCGGACGGCGCCCGCCTGGTGACCACCGTCGCCACCCGGGACGCGAAGGGCACCGGCTACGCCACCGCCCTCTGGGAGGTCGACCCCGCGGGCGAGCGCCCCGCCCACCGCCTGACCCGCTCCCGCGAGGGCGAGGCCGGCGCACAGTTCGCCGCGGACGGCACCCTCTTCTTCACCTCCGCCCGCCCCGACCCCGCCGACGCCGAGGCCGAGAAGCGCAGCGCCCTGTGGGCCCTGCCGGCCCGGGGCGGCGAGGCGCGCGTGGTGCTCTCCCGCCCGGGCGGCGTCGCCGCGGTCACGTGCGCCTCCGCGGCGGACCGCGTGGTCGTCACGGCGGACCGGCTGCTCGGTGCGACCACCGAGGCCGAGCACGCGGCCCTCGCGCAGACCCGCAAGGACGCCGGCGTGGACGCCATCCTGCACACCGGCTACCCCATCCGCTTCTGGGACCACGACCTCGGCCCCGCCCGCCCCGAGCTCTTCGTCCTCGAGCCCGGCCCGGACCCGCAGGGTGAGCCCGCCACGGACGCCGACGCCGCCGAGCCCGCCACGGACGCCGACGCCGCCGAGCCCGGCCCCGCCGCCTCCGGCCTGGCTCCCGAGGCCGACGACGTGGCGCACCACCTGCGCCACGTCTCCGGATTCCCGCGCTCCCACGCGTTCGGGATCGGCGCGCAGGTGGCCCCGGACGGCTCGTTCCTGCTCACCACGGCCGCCACCGCCGAGGCTCGCGGCAACGTGCGCGAGGGCACGGTGGTGCGCGTGGACCTGGCCACGGGCGAGCACCGCGTCCTGCACGACGTCCCCGGTGAGGACGTGGCCGTCGGCCCCGTCAGCCATGACGGCACGCGCGCCGTCGTCGTCCGCACCCCCGACTCCACCCCGCACTCCGCCGTGCACCCGCGCCTGTACGTGATGGACACGGCCACGGGCCAGACCACGCCCCTGGCCCACGGCTGGGACCGCTGGGCCGACGTCGTCGCGTGGCTGCCGGACGACTCCGCGGTGATCGCGCTCGCGGACTCCGAGGGCCGCCGCCCGGTGTTCCGCATCGAGGTGGCCACCGGCGCCGTCGCGCAGGTGACCCGGGAGGACGAGGCGTGGACCGACATCGTGCTCTCCCCGGACGGGGCCACGGCCTACGGCGTCCGCTCCTCCTACCTGTTCCCGCCGGAGGTGGCGCGGATCGACCTGGCCACGGGCGAGACCACGCGCCTGCCGAACCCCGTGGAGCGCCCCGCGATCCCGGGCACCCTCGAGGACGTGGAGACCGTCGCCGAGGACGGCACGCGCGTGCGCGGCTGGCTCGTGCTCCCCGAGGGGGAGGCGCCGGCCGGCGGCCACCCGCTGCTGCTGTGGATCCACGGCGGGCCGCTGGGCTCGTGGAACGCGTGGAGCTGGCGCTGGACGCCGTGGATCATGGCGGCGCGCGGCTACGCGGTGCTGCTGCCGGACCCGGCGCTGTCCACGGGCTACGGCCAGGACTTCATCGAACGCGGCTGGGGCCGCTGGGGTCAGGCGCCCTACACGGACCTGATGGCGCTCACGGACGCCGTCGTGGCGCGCGAGGACGTCGACGGCGACCGCACCGCCGCCATGGGCGGCTCGTTCGGCGGCTACATGGCGAACTGGGTGGCCGGGCACACCGACCGGTTCCGGTGCGTGGTCACGCACGCCTCGCTGTGGGCGCTGGACGGCTTCGGCCCGACGACGGATGCCGCGTTCTACTGGGCCCGCGAGATGGACGAGCAGATGCAGCAGGAGAACTCGCCGCACCGGTTCGTGGGCGAGATCGTCTCCCCGATGCTCGTCATCCACGGCGACAAGGACTACCGCGTGCCGATCGGCGAGGGGCTGCGCCTGTGGTCGGACCTGCTGGCGAAGTCTGGGCGGCCGGCCGCCGCGGACGGCACCACCGACCACCGGTTCCTCTACTTCCCGCACGAGAACCACTGGATCCTGGCCCCGCAGCACGCGAAGGTCTGGTACGAGGTCGTCCTCGGCTTCCTGGGCGAGCACGTCCTCGGCGACGGCGCCCCGTCGGCCCCGGAGACGCTGGGACTGACGCGGCCGTCGTCGACGGCGGGCTGAGCCGCCGGGCCCGGCGCCGGGCATCGTGACGGGCGGTTGAACGTCTCCGATCAGCTGCCCGTCACCGGCTGTTCACCGGGCGGGCCGTCTGTGGCCGGTGGGGGGCCACCCGGCCGACACCCGGATCTGGCCCACTGGAGCGGTCATCCCCCTCCCGGAAAGGACCGTTCCATGACCTCCGTCCGTCGTCACGCCGCCCGCGGCCTCGTGGCCCTCGCCGCCGCCGTCGCCGTCAGCGCCCCGCTGGCCGCCCCGGCCGTCGCCGCCCCCGCCGCACCGACGGCCCCGGCCGCCGCGCAGTCCGCCACGGGCAAGCCCGTGGTGCGCCCCGACGTCGTCGGCCACCGTGGTGCCTCCGGCTACCGCCCCGAGCACACCCTGGCCGCCTACGAGCTGGCCGCCGCCCAGGGCGCGGACGTGATCGAGCCGGATCTGGTCTCCACCAAGGACGGCGTGCTCGTGGTCCGCCACGAGAACCTGATCGACGGCACCACGGACGTCGCCCAGCGACCCGAGTTCGCGGGCCGCAAGACCACCAAGGTCGTCGACGGCGTGGCCCTCACCGGCTGGTTCACCGAGGACTTCACCCTCGCCGAGCTCAAGACCCTGCGCGCCAAGGAGCGCCTGCCGCAGGTCCGCCCCGAGTCCGCGTCCTACGACGGCCGGTACCAGGTGCCCACCTTCGAGGAGGTGCTCGAGCTGCGGGAGCGCCTCTCAACTCGGTACGGCCGCGAGATCGGCGTCATCCCCGAGATCAAGCACCCCACCTACTTCGACTCCCTCGGCCTGTCCATGGAGGAGCGCGTCGTCGAGCTGCTCCACGAGCACGGCCTGAACAAGCGCAACGCCCCCGCCGCCGTGCAGTCCTTCGAGCTCGCCAACCTGCGCGACCTCAACGAGAACCTCGGCCTCAAGGCCGAGACGGTGTTCCTGTCCAGCGTCACCGGCGCGCCCTACGACTCCGTGGCCGCCGGCGACACCGTCCGCGACTACGACTTCTACGAGACCGCCGCGGGCATGCGCGAGGTCTGCGCGGCCGGCGTCGACACGCTCGGCCCGGCCTTCGCGCAGATCATCACCAAGGAGAAGGACGGCTCGATGGGTGAGGAGACCGCGTTCGTCTCCCTCGCCCACCGCGCGGGTCTCGAGGTGGTGCCGTACACCTTCCGCGCCGAGAACCAGTTCCTCTACACGGAGTTCCGCTCCTCCGCGGATCCGAATGCGCAGGGCGACATGGTCGGCATGATCCAGCCGTTCCTCGACGCCGGCATCGACGGCTTCTTCACCGACCACCCCGACCTCGGCGTGCAGGCCGTGGACACCTGGATGCAGGGCAAGAAGGAGCACCCGGGCCGGGGCGTCGGCAAGACCGCCCAGCAGGGCCTGAAGGTGCGCTGACCCCGTCCCGACCGGAGACGATCCCGGCGGACCCGAGGTCTTCCGGCAGGGTCCCTGCGGTGCTTACCTTGGCGTTCAAGACCGGTGGACCCGGTGACGTGGACGGCCAGAAGGGTCGGCCACGAGGGGCCGCCGACCCGGACGAAGGAAGGCACAGCATGACGACGAACACGCCGAAGAACGCCCACGGCTCCTCAGCCGAGGGCCGTGACGCCAAGGACCAGGCGAAGGACAAGGCCCAGCAGGCCGCGGGCGAGGCCCAGGGCCAGGCGAAGGCCGTGGCCGACGACGCCAAGGACAAGGTCCAGGACCTCGCAGCCACCGCCAAGCACGAGGCCGGCCAGGTGAAGGACGAGGCCGCTGACCAGGTGCAGTCGCTGGTCGGCTCCGCCCAGGAGCAGGTCGGCGCGCAGGTGCAGACCCAGCAGGAACGGCTCGCGGGCCAGGTGCGCAGCTACACCGACGACCTGCACCGCGTGGTCTCCGGTGAGCAGCCGCAGACCGACCTGGTGCGTCAGGGCGTCGCCTCGGTGGCGAACCGTGCCGAGGCCCTGACGCAGCGCCTGGAGACCGCGTCCCCGCAGGACCTGCTGCAGGACGTGCGCGGCTTCGCCGCTCGCCGCCCGGGCACGTTCCTGGCCCTCGCCCTGGGCGCCGGGCTGGTGGCCGGTCGACTGACGCGCGGCATCCGCGACGCCGCCCAGCCGGACTCCGCCGCCTCCACCGCGCCGCGCCGTCACGAGACCCGTCCGGACGCGGTGCACGCGGACGTGACCCCGCACCACCTGGACTCGCAGGCCCCGGCCTACTCGAGCGATTCGCTCTCCCAGGCCGACGGCCGCGTCGCGGACGGTGCCGGGCCCCGCCGCGCGGCCGGCGTCGGGGACATCCCGTACGGCACGCAGGCGCCGGTACAGCAGGGCCTGACCGCCGAGCGGCCGTTCGACCAGACCCGGCCCGGGGGTGACGCATGAGCACCGCCCACGAACCGTTCCGCGACGCGACGCCGCACTCCGGCGCGCACACCCCGCCGCCCACGCAGGCGGAGTTCCGCGCCGAGCACGAGAGCCTCGGCGAGATGTTCCAGAGCCTGTCGGCCAAGCTGTCGACGCTGGTCAGCCAGGAGATCGCCCTGGCCAAGGCCGAGGCCACCGAGTCCGCGAAGAAGGCCGGCAAGGGGGCGGGCCTGCTGGCCGGCGCCGCCGTCGGCGGCTTCTTCCTGCTGATGTTCCTGTCCCTGGCCCTGATGTACCTGCTCGACGTGTTCCTGCCGATCGGCTGGGCCGCGTTGATCGTGGCCGTGCTGTGGGGCGTCGTCGCGGCCGTGCTGGCCGTGCAGGGCAAGAAGGACATCGAGAAGATCAAGGGTCTGCCGCAGACCCAGGAGACGCTTCAGGAGATCCCCGAGACCCTGAACCCCGCGAAGGAGACGCGATGACCACGAGCAACAACCCCGATGAGATCCGCGCCGACATCGAGCGCACGCGCCGCGAGCTCGGCCAGGACGTGGACGCCCTCGCCGAGAAGGTGAGCCCCACGAAGGCCGTGTCCCGGCAGACCAACCGCATCAAGGACGGCTTCATCCACGCGAAGGAGAACATCATGGGCTCCCCCGAGCAGCACCGCCACGAGCCCTCGCTGGGCGATCGCGCCCACGGGGTGCTCGACGACGCCCGGGCCTCCGCGTACGGCGCGGCAGGCCAGGCCCAGGACCGCCTGGGCGACGCCGGCGACCGCGTGTCCGAGTGGGCCGACGACGCCCAGCTCGCCCTGCAGCAGGCCCCGGCTCAGCTGCGCGGCCGCACCGCGGGCAACCCGCTGGCCGCCGGGCTGATCGCCTTCGGCGCCGGCCTGCTGCTCAGCTCGCTGATCCCCGCCTCACGCGTGGAGCAGCGCGCCGCGGAGGGCCTCAAGGAGCAGGCCGCCCCGCTGGTGGACGAGGCCAAGCAGGCCGCCCAGCAGCTGCGCGAGGACCTCGAGCCCGCCGCCCGCGAGGCCGCCGGGAGCGTGAAGGAGTCGGCCGCCGAGGCCGCTTCCCACCTCAAGGAGCAGGGCACGGACACGGCGCAGGACCTCAAGGCGGAGTCCCAGGACGCCGCCCGCCAGGTGAAGGACACCGCGAAGGACGCCTGAGCCCGACCCGAGCACGACGCCGGCCGGTCCCGTTGACGGGACTGGCCGGCGTCGCGCGTTTGGGGCCGAATCCGGCCCGCGGCTCAGGCCTTGGACCAGATGCGCGTGGTGAGGCGGAAGTCCTCCCCGAGGCCCCGTGCCTAGACTCGGAGGGTGACCCCTCTCGACCGCGTCCCCGACCAGCGCCCCGTCCCCGCCGGCACCGGCCTGACCCTCGAGGACGCCCTCCCCGCTCCCGTGACGGCCGAGGCCGACGGCGTCTCCGCGCGCCCGCGTCTGGCCCGGACCGTCGCCGAGATGCGCTCCGCTCTCCGTGAGCTCGTCGCCCACGCCACGGACGACGGCGACGCCGAGCCCGTCACCGTCGGCCTGATCCCCACGATGGGCGCCCTCCACGGCGGCCACGCGGCCCTGGTGCGGCGGGCCCGCGCCGAGAACGACGTCGTCGCGGTCAGCATCTTCGTGAACCCGCTCCAGTTCGGCGATCCGGCCGACCTGGAGCACTACCCGCGCACCCTCGACGCGGACCTGGACCTGCTGGCGGCGGCGGGCGCCGACGTCGTGTTCGCCCCGGACGTGCAGGAGATGTACCCGGGTTACCCGGACGCGCCGATCGTCACCGTCTCCGCCGGCCGCATGGGGGAGGTCCTCGAGGGCGCCTCCCGCCCGGGCCACTTCGACGGCGTGGCCACCGTCGTGGCGAAGCTGTGGAACATCGTGCGCCCGGCGGCGCCGGTCCTGCGCAGCTACTTCGGCCAGAAGGACGCGCAGCAGCTCACCGTCCTGCGCCGCCTGGCCACGGACCTCGACATCGACGTCGACGTCCGCGCCGTGCCCATCGTCCGCTCGCCCGAGGGCCTCGCGCTCTCCAGCCGCAACACCCGCCTGGACGCCGCGGGCCTGGAGCACGCGCTCGTCCTCAGCCGCGCCCTGCGCTCCCTGGCCGACGCCGCGGCGTCCGGTGAACCCGTCGACGTCCAGGCCGCGCGCCGGATGGTCGAGGACGAGCCGGGCGTCGAGCTGGACCACCTCGTGGTGGTGGACCGGGACACCTTCGCCGAGCTCGGTCCGGAGCTGCTGTGCCAGCCGCTGCGCCGCGAGGCCCTCGCCCTCGTGGCCGCGCACGTGCCGCCCGTCCGGCTGATCGACACCATGGTGCTGCCCGCCGCGGGGCCCCTGCCGTGACCCCGGAGCGTCTCGCCGCCGCCTTCGACAGCCCCTCGCCCACGCTCGCCGCGACGCTGCTGGGGTGCCGGCTGACCGTCGTCGCCCCGGACGGCGCCGTCACCGTGCGGCTGACCGAGACCGAGGCGTACGGGAACGCGGGCGCGGACCCCGGCGCCCACTCGTTCCGCGGTCGCACCGAGCGCAATGCCGCGCTGTTCGGGCCGCCGCGGCGCACGTACGTGTACCTGAACTACGGCATCCACCGCTGCCTGAACCTGGTCGGCCACCCCGAGGGGGAGGCCGGCGGTGTGCTGCTGCGTGCGGCCGAGGTGCTCGCGGGAGGGGACCTCGCGGTGGCCCGCCGTGGCCGGGACACCGGCCTCAAGCTGCTCTCCGGCCCGGGCAACCTCGGCCAGGGCCTCGGCATCACCCTGGAGATGGGCCATGCGCCCGTGGAGATCGTCGCCGCGCCGCCGGAGGTGGCCGACGACGGCGGCACCCCGGCCCGCCTCGCCGCGCCGGCCGCGCCCGCCCGGTTCCTCCTGGCCCCGCCCGCGCCCCGCGATCCGGCCGAGCCGCCGACCGAGGTCGTGACGGGCCCGCGCGTCGGCGTCTCGGGGGAGGGCGGCTCCGTGCGCTTCCCGTGGCGGTTCAGCGTGGCCGGCCACCGCAGCGTGTCCGCGTTCCGGCGTGGGCGCAACGTGCCGGACTGAGCCCCAGACCTTGTCGGCCGCCCCGGCCCCGTGCCTAGGTTGATCCCATGACCGAGATGAACAAGACCGCCCACGGCGAGACCCAGCAGACCGTCACCCGGACCATCGACGCGTCCGCCAAGGACGTGTTCGACTTCCTGACCCTGCCCGCGAACCACGCGAAGTTCGACGGCTCGGGCATGGTGCAGTCGGACGACAAGACCCAGCGCATCCAGAAGGTCGGCGACGTGTTCACCATGAACATGCACGCGGAGCACATGGGTGGCGACTACCAGACGGACAACCACGTGGTCGCCTACGACCCGAACAAGCTGGTCGGCTGGAAGACCGCCCCCGCCGGCACCGAGCCCAAGGGCTGGCAGTGGGTCTACCGGCTCGAGGACAACGGCTCCGGCAGCACGGACGTGTCCCTCACCTACGACTGGACCGACGTGACCGACCCGGAGCTGCTGGAGAAGAACCTCTTCCCGATGGTCTCCGAGGAGCAGATGGAGGAGTCGCTCGCGAAGCTGGCCGCCGAGGTCGGCTGAGCCCCCGCCTCCCGACGGCGGCCCCCGGGCCGGCCGTCCCCACGACGACGGGCACGCACCCGACCAGGGTGCGTGCCCGTCGTCGTGTCCGGTGTCACGGCTAGAGTGCCGTGCGAGACCGTCCCACCCCCCACGTCCAGGAGGATCCGCCGTGACCGCCACCGCCGAGCCCGAAGTCCCGTCGCCGCGCGAGGACCTGTACCGCCACGTCAACACCGGGTGGCTGGACACCCACGAGATCCCCGCGGACCAGGGCGCCTACGGCGCGTTCCTCGAGCTGCGGGACGCGGCCGAGCTCGCCGTCCGGCACCTGTGCGAGGACGCCGTGCGCGAGGTCGGCGCGGGCTTCGACCCCGCCCAGGCGCGCGTGCAGGCCACGGCCGCGGCCGGCGCGCACCGGGACGCCCCGCTCGCGCCGCTGGATGCGGAGGACACGGAGGGCATGGAGCATCCGGAGCTCAAGCGCCGGATCGCCGCGCTGTACGCCTCCTTCATGGACGACGAGACCGTGGAGGCCCGCGGCCTCGAGCCGATCGCCTCGGACCTGGCGGCGGTGGCCACCGTGACCACCCCTGCGGAGCTGCTCACCCTCTCCGGGCGACTGCAGCGTCAGGGCGTCTCCGGCCTCATCAACACCGGCGCACTCAACGACGCCGGGAACCCGGACCGCATGCTCCTGCACCTGCTCCAGGGCGGCCTGGGCCTGCCGGACGAGTCCTACTACCGGGACGAGGCCTACGCCGAGATCCTCGCGCAGTACACCGAGCACACCGGCCGCCTGCTGACGCTGGCCGGGATCGGCGCGGACCGGGACGAGGCCGCCGCGCTGGGCGTCCGGGTGGTGGAGCTGGAGAAGCGCATCGCCGCCCTGCACTGGGACCTGGTCCGCAGCCGGGACGCCGTGGCCCGCTACAACCCCATGACCCACGACCGGCTGACGGAGCTCTTCCCCCTGGCCGACGCGTGGCTCGAGGGCGTGGACGCCGCCGGCGAGCGCGCCGCGGAGGTCGTGGTGTGGCAGCCGGACTTCCTCTCCGGTGTGCAGGGGCTGCTCGAGGGACCCGAGGCCGCCGACCTCGAGGACTGGCGTCACTGGCTGATCCTGCAGGTGCTGCGCTCCTTCGCCGGCTTCCTGCCGGACGCGTTCGTGCAGGAGAACTTCTCCTTCTACGGCCGCCGCCTGGCCGGCACCGAGGAGGTCCGCCCCCGCTGGAAGCGCGCGGTCGCGTTCGTCAACGGGGCGGCCGGCGAGGACGTGGCGCAGCTCTACGTGGCCCGCCATTTCCCGCAGGGCCACGTGGCCGCGATGGACGAGCTCGTGGGCCTGCTCCAGGAGGCCTATCGCCGGTCCATCGAGGAGCTCGAGTGGATGGGCGAGGAGACCCGTCAGCGGGCGCTCGAGAAGCTGGCGATGTTCCGCCCCATGGTGGGCTACCCCTCGAAGTGGCTGGACTACTCCGCCCTCGAGGTCCACGCCGGCGACCTGCTGGGCAACGCCCGCTCCTCCTCGGAGCTCGAGTGGGAGCGGGACCTGCGCAAGATCGCGGACGGGCCGGACCCGGAGGAGTGGCACATCACGCCGCAGACGGTGAACGCGTACTACTCCCCGCTCGAGAACGCGATCGTCTTCCCGGCCGCCATTTTGCAGCCCCCGTTCTTCGACCCCGAGGCCTCGATGGCCGCGAACCTGGGGGCGATCGGCGCCGTGATCGGCCACGAGATCGGCCACGGCTTCGACGACCAGGGCTCGCGGTACGACGGCGCCGGTCGGCTCGAGGACTGGTGGACCGAGGAGGACCGCGCGGCGTTCACCGAGCGCACCTCCCGGCTGGTGGCCCAGTACAACGCGCTCTCCCCGGCCGAGGCCCCGGACCACCGCGTCAACGGCGAGTTCACCCTGGGGGAGAACATCGGCGACCTCGGCGGCCTGGGCATCGCCCACCGCGCCTTGGAGATCTGGCGGGACGAGGGCGACGGCGCCTCCCTCGACGCCGCGGCGGGGGACCGCGAGTTCTTCACCGCCTGGGCCACCGTGTGGCGTCAGCTCACGCGACCGGAGGCCATGGTCACCCGCATCGCCTCGGACCCGCACTCGCCCAACGAGTTCCGCTGCAACCAGGTGGTCAAGAACATCGACGCCTTCCACGAGGCGTTCGGCACGCGCGAGGGGGATCCCATGTGGCTGGCCCCGGAGGAGCGCGTCACCATCTGGTGATCCCGCCCGCCGGCCGGGCCCGCGGGTCCGGCCGGCGGCTCACTCGGACTCGGCGGGGTCCTGCATCCGGGTCTGACGCTCGGCGGCCAGCCGGTCCAGCAGGCGCGTCAGCGTCCGGATGTCCTCGCGGTCCCAGCGCGCCAGGTCGTCGCGCAGCCCGCGACCCGCCGGGCCGCCGCGCACCGCGTCGAGGCGGGCGAGCCCCTCGGGGCTGGCGCTCAGGAGGGCGGAGCGGCGGTCCCGCGGGTCCGGCTCTCGGGTGATCAGCCCGGCGGCCTCGAGGTCGCGGACCATGCGGGAGACCTGGGCGCGGTCCACCAGCAGGCCCTCGGCCACGGCCGAGGGCGTCATGGTCCCCTCGTTGGCCAGCATCATGAACGCCTTCATCGCCCCGACGGACAGGGCCGGGCTGAGGGCCGCCGCGTAGCGGACCATCACCTGGCGGTGCTGCAGGACCAGACGCGAGAACGCCTGCTCGAGCCCCTGGACGGCGGCCTCGAAGCCCGCGTCGTCGCCGCCTCTGCCCGGGTCCGGGGCGCCGTCAGCCACGGCGGGCCCGGACCAGCGCGGTGACGACGGCCGCCAGCAGGGCCGTCCCCGCCACGGCCAGCGCCGCGGGGACGACGGGCCGGCCGGCCACCGGCGACGCCGTCGCCGGGCGCTCGGCCGCCACCGCCCGGGACTCCTCCGGGTCCTCGGCGGGATGCTGCCCCTGCGCCGCGGTCACCACGGGGATCGGACCGGTCGCGGGCAGCGTCTGCATGGCCTCGGCCGTGGAGTGGGTGGCCAGGTCGGCGCGGGTGGCGTGGAGACGCTCGGAGGTGGTCATGCGACCCAGCGGGATGTTCGGCAGGAACAGGATCGCGATCAGCGCGACGATTGCGAGGGGCACGCCCACGAGGAACGCGTGGGAGATGCCGGTGGCGTAGACGTCCTCGAAGATCGAGCGCAGGCCGTCGGGCATCTCTGCCACGCGTGGCAGGGTGCTGGACTGCAGGCTCTCGGACCACTCGGCGGCGTCCGGGCCCAGGCTGCGCAGGGCCGCGGCGAGGTCCGCGCGGCGCTCCTCGATGCGGTCCGGGACCACGTTGGAGACCACGGCGCCCATCACGGCGACACCGATGCTGCCGCCCAGGGTGCGGAAGAAGGTGACGCCGGAGCTGGCGACGCCCATCTGCCGCGGGTCGGTGGTGTTCTGCACCACGAGCACGAGGTTCTGCATGGTCATGCCGACGCCGGCGCCGAGCAGGAACATGTAGAGGGACACCAGCCAGAAGGAGGTGTCGTAGTGCAGGGTGCCGAGCAGGGCGGTGCCGGCGATCAGCAGGACGGCGCCGATCACGAGCCAGCGCTTCCACACGCCGGTGCGGGTGATGAGGCCGCCGATCACCGTGGAGGACACGAGCAGGCCGAGGATCATCGGGATGGTCATGAGGCCGGCCTGGGTCGGCGTCGCGCCGCGGGCCAGCTGCATGTACTGGGCCAGGTAGACGGAGGAGCCGAACATGGCCAGGCCCGTGGCGATCGAGGCGATCGTCGCGAGGGTGAAGGTGCGGTCGCGGAAGAGGGTGAGCGGGATGAGCGGCTCGGCGACGCGCAGCTCGGTCACGACGAACAGGACGGTGGCGACGGCGGCGCCGCCGAGCATCCACGCGGTGGTGGTGCTGGCCCAGTCGAAGTCGCGACCGGCGCTGGTGACCCAGATCAGCAGCAGCGCGGTGGCCGCGGTCAGGAACACGATGCCGAGGTAGTCGATGGACACCTTCTGGCGCTCGCGGTGCGGGAGGTGGAGGGTGCGCTGCACCATCACCAGGGCGACGACGGCGAAGGGCACCGCCACGAAGAAGTTCCAGCGCCAGCCCCACAGGTCGGTGATCACGCCGCCGGCGAGCGGGCCGCCCACCGTGGCCACGGCCATCACGGCGCCGAACAGGCCCATGTAGCGGCCGCGCTCACGCGGGCTGATGATGTCCGCCATGATCACCTGGCTGAGCGCGACGAGGCCGCCGCCGCCCAGGCCCTGCACGGTGCGGCAGACGATCAGGAAGGTCGGATCGTGGGTGAACCCGGCCGCCGCGGAGGCGGCGACGAAGATCGCCAGGGCGACCTGGAAGAGGACCTTGCGGTTGACGAGGTCGGCCAGCTTGCCCCAGATCGGGGTGGCGATGGCCGTGGCGAGCAGGGCCGAGGTGATGACCCAGGTGTAGGCGGTCTGGTCGCCGCCGATGTCGTGGATGATCACCGGCATCGAGGTCGAGACCACCGTGTTGGCGATCATCGAGACGAACATGCCCAGCAGGAGGCCGGTCAGGGCCTGGAGCACGGAGCGGTGGCGCGCGGCGTCGGCGGCGGCGCGCTCGAGCGAGGGGGCGCCGGCCGGCGCGACGGCCTCGGGGGCGGGGGAGGTCGGGGTCATGGGGTCCTTCGGCGGGAGGGGCGGCGCGGTGATTGACATAAGTCAATGATTGACGAGAGTCAATCATAAGGGGCGTCGGCCCGGGCCGCACCCGCCGTCCGCAGTTAGCCTGGTCACGCCGGACGACGCCGCGTCCTCCCCCCGATCCGAGAGTGAGGCCCCGCCGTGACCCCCCGTTTCCTGCTCATGACCCGCCTCCCTGAGCCCGGGCTCGGGATGCTGCGCGAGGCCGGAGAGGTGGTGGACGGCGCCGACGTCGGAGGGGACGCCGCGCTCGCGCGGCTGGTGGCCTCGGGGGACTACGACGTCGTCGTCGCGGCCCTGGACCAGAAGTTCACCGCCGACGTGCTCGCCGACGCGCGGATCAGGGGCATCGCCAACTACGCGGTCGGCTACAACAACGTGGACGTGGCCGCCGCGACGCGGCGGGGGATCGCCGTCGGCAACACCCCGGACGTGCTCACGGACGCCACCGCGGACATCGCGATGCTCCTGATTCTCGGTGTGACCCGCCGCGCCCCCGAGGGTGAGCGGATGGTGCGCGAGGGGCGGTTCCACGGCTGGGCGCCGGACCTGCTCGTGGGCCGGGACGTGCGCGGCGCGACCCTGGGCCTGGCCGGTTTCGGGCGGATCGGCAAGGCGGTGGCCGAGCGTGCGCTCGCCTTCGGCATGGACGTCGTGTTCGCGCCGCGGCCGCCCGCGCACCGGGAGGTCGCGGCCGCGGAGCTCGGCGACCTCGCCGGCCGCGTCCGTCAGGTCCGCTGGGAGGAGCTCGTCGAGGCCGCGGACGTCCTGTCCCTCCACGTGCCCCTGACGGACGACACCCACCACCTCGTGGATGCGGACGTGATCGCGAAGATGAAGGACGACGCCGTCCTCGTCAACACGGCCCGCGGCCCCGTGGTGGACGAGGCGGCCCTCGTCACGGCCCTGCGCGAGGGGCGGCTCTTCGGCGCCGGTCTGGACGTCTACGAGGACGAGCCCGCCCTCGCCCCGGGCCTGGCCGAGCTGGGGAACGTGATGCTCCTGCCGCACCTGGGCTCCGCCACCCGGGACACCCGCGCCGCGATGGCCGAGCTGGCCGCGCGCAACGCGATCGCCATGGCCACGGGCGCGGAGGTCCCGGCCCTCGTCAACCCCGGGGTGCGCGGCTGACCGGCGGGGCGCCGTCGGTAGACTCGGGGACCGTGACCACCCAGAACTCCGCCTCCGCCGCCGTCGACCACCACGATCAGCAGGCCGTCCGCGCCGCCAAGCGTGAGCAGCTGCTCGCCTCGGGCCGCGAGGCCTACCCCGTGCAGGTGCCGCGCACCCACGCGCTGGCCGAGGTGCGTGAGCGGTTCGACGGCCACGAGCCTGACTGGGCCTCGGGCGAGACCGTGTCGGTGACCGGGCGCGTCGTCTTCCTCCGCAACACCGGCAAGCTCTGCTTCGCCACCCTGCAGGAGTCCGGCGCGGACGGGGAGGCCGTCCGCCTCCAGGTCATGGTGTCCCTGGCCGCCGTCGGTGAGGAGTCCCTGGCCGACTGGAAGAAGGTCGTGGACCTGGGCGACTTCCTCTCCGTCACCGGCGAGGTGATCGTCTCGCGCCGCGGCGAGCTGTCCATCATGGCCTCGGCATGGGAGATGGCCTCCAAGGCGCTGCGCCCCCTGCCCGTGCTGCACGCGGACCTGAACGAGGAGACCCGCGTCCGCCAGCGCTACGCGGACCTGATCGTGCGCGAGGAGGCCCGCCGCATGGTCTACACCCGCGCCAAGGTCACCTCGGCGGTGCGGCGCACCCTCGAGGGCCACGGCTACGTGGAGGTGGAGACCCCGATGCTCCAGCTCGTCCACGGCGGCGCCCTCGCGCGTCCCTTCGAGACGCACCTCAACGCGTTCGACCAGCCGATGACCCTGCGCATCGCCACCGAGCTGTACCTCAAGCGCGCCGTCGTCGGCGGCATCGACCGCGTGTTCGAGATCGGCCGCGTGTTCCGCAACGAGGGCGTGGACTCGACCCACTCGCCCGAGTTCACCACCCTCGAGTCCTATGAGGCGTGGGCGGACATGCACGTCATGGCCGAGCGCATGCAGGAGATCATCCTCAACGCCGCGGACGCGGTGGGCGCCGGGCGTCGGCTCGAGACCGCGAAGGGCGTCATCGACCTCGACGGCGAGTGGGCCTGGGTCGCCGTGTACCCGGGGCTGTCCGAGGCCGTGGGCCGCGAGATCACCCCGGAGACGGACGCCGAGACGCTGCGGGCGATCGCCGCGGAGCACGAGGTCAAGGTGGACCCCGCGTGGGACGCGGAGAAGCTCGTGATCGAGCTGTTCGGCGAGATCGTGGAGCCCACCCTGATGTACCCCACGTTCGTGTACGACTACCCGCCGGCCGCCCAGCCGCTCGCGCGCCCGCACCGCTCGGACGACCGGGTCATCGAGGCCTGGGACCTGATCATCGGCGGCATGGAGCGCGGCACCGCGTTCTCCGAGCTGATCGACCCCGTCATCCAGCGCGAGCGCCTGACCGCCCAGTCGGCGATGGCGGCCGCCGGCGACGACGAGGCGATGCAGCTGGACGAGGACTTCCTGCGCGCCCTCGAGTACGGCGCCCCGCCCATGGGCGGCATCGGCCTGGGCATCGACCGCCTGGTGATGCTGTTCACGGACGCCGGCATCCGCGAGACCATCCTCTTCCCGCTGCTCAAGCCGGAGGCCTGACATGGCCGACTTCTGGGACTACTTCTCCGTCCTCGCCCCCTCGATCGGCCTCGGGCTCATCTTCTGGCTGGTGATGCGCTCCCTGCTGCGTTCGGACACGGGTGAGCGCGAGAGTCAGGCCCGCCGGCTCTCGGGCGCGGACGCGCGGGCGGCCCGCGAGGAGGCCGAGGCCCGTGAGTGGGCGGCCCGACGCCGAGCCGAGGGAGGGCCGGAGGCCGATCCGGAGGACCGCGCCCGCTGAGATTCCTTCCCCGGCGTTGAAGAATCCTTCTGCCCGGTTTTGTTGCGGTATTCTTGACTCACCACAAGTGCACGGCCGGAATCGTGAGCACGCGGGAAAGAAGCCCGAGAGCGAAGACCGGAACCCAGGGACACGCGCACGAGAGAAGAAAGTGGGAATCACCGTTGGCACAGAAGGTAGAAGTGGTCCTCGTGGATGATCTTGACGGTTCGCCTGCAGATGAGACCGTGAACTTCGCATTGGACGGTCGCAATTACGAGATCGACCTGTCGAAGGAGCACGCCGCAGAACTCCGTGAGTTCCTGAAGCCCTACATGAAGAAGGGCCGCGCCGTGGCGCCGCCGTCGCCCAAGGTCGAGGCCGCCCAGATCCGCAAGTGGGCGGCCGAGAACGGCTACGAGGTCTCGAGCCGGGGCCGTCTGCACCGCGACGTGGTGGAGGCCTACCGCAACGCGAAGCGCAAGTGAGCGTCCCGCCCGGGTGCGTCGAGGAATCGGCGTCCCCGGGCCTCGTTCCGGCCCCTCCCGACGACGGCCGGGCCGCTTCTCCCGCTGGCGAACAGCCGCGCGGCACGCGGTCCGGGTGCGTAGTGTCGACCACGACCGTACGCAAGGAGTGTGCCCATGTTCGAGAGATTCACCGACCGCGCCCGTCGGGTGGTCGTGCTCGCCCAGGAAGAGGCGCGCATGCTCAACCACAGCTACATCGGCACCGAGCACATCCTGCTCGGACTGATCCACGAGGGTGAGGGCGTCGCAGCCAAGGCACTGGAGTCCATGGACATCTCCCTGGGCGCCGTGCGAGAGAAGGTGCAGGAGGACATCGGCCAGGGCCAGCAGAACCCGCCCGGCCACATCCCCTTCACGCCGCGCGCCAAGAAGGTGCTCGAGCTGTCCCTGCGCGAGGCGCTGCAGCTCGGCCACAACTACATCGGCACCGAGCACATCCTGCTCGGCCTGATCCGCGAGGGCGAGGGCGTGGCCGCCCAGGTCCTCGTGCAGCTCGGCGCGGACCTGAACCGCGTCCGTCAGACGGTCATCCAGCTGCTCTCCGGCTACCAGGGCGGCGCCCAGGGCGGCAAGGAGACCGCGGGTGCCGGGGTGGGCCAGGGCGCGGAGGCCGGCCAGAACGCCGGCTCCGTGGTGCTGGACCAGTTCGGACGCAACCTCACCGCGGCCGCGCACGACGGCAAGCTGGATCCCGTCATCGGGCGTGCGGGTGAGATGGAGCGCGTCATGCAGGTGCTCTCCCGCCGCACCAAGAACAACCCCGTGCTCATCGGCGAGCCCGGCGTCGGCAAGACCGCCGTCGTCGAGGGCCTGGCCCAGGCGATCGACCGCGGCGACGTCCCGGAGACGCTCAGGGGCAAGCAGCTCTACTCGCTGGACCTCGGCTCCCTCGTGGCCGGCTCCCGCTATCGCGGCGACTTCGAGGAGCGCCTGAAGAAGGTGCTCAAGGAGATCCGCACCCGCGGGGACATCATCCTGTTCATCGACGAGATCCACACCCTCGTCGGGGCGGGCGCGGCCGAGGGCGCGATCGACGCCGCCAGCATCCTCAAGCCGATGCTGGCCCGGGGCGAGCTCCAGACCATCGGCGCCACCACGCTGGACGAGTACCGCAAGCACATCGAGAAGGACGCCGCGCTCGAGCGCCGCTTCCAGCCGATCCAGGTCGCCGAGCCGTCCGTCGAGGACGCCACGGAGATCCTGCGTGGCCTGCGGGACCGCTACGAGGCACACCACAAGGTCTCCATCACGGACGGTGCGCTCAAGGCCGCCGCCGGCCTGGCGGACCGCTACGTCTCCGACCGGCACCTGCCGGACAAGGCCATCGACCTGATCGACGAGGCCGGCGCGCGTCTGCGCATCCGTCGCATGACCGTGCCGCCGGAGATCAAGGCCTACGAGTCCCGCATCGCGGAGGCGCGCACCCAGAAGGAGGCCGCCATCGACGGCCAGGACTTCGAGGGCGCCGCCCGCCTGCGCGACCGGGAGCAGCAGCTCGAGGACGAGCGCCGCGAGAAGGAACAGGCGTGGCGCACCGGTGCGGACGCCGACGTCGCCACGGTGGACGAGGACCTCATCGCCGAGGTGCTCTCCAAGTCCACCGGCATCCCGGTGTTCAAGCTCACCGAGGAGGAGACGGACCGCCTGCGCAACATGGAGGAGGAGCTCCACCGCCGCGTGATCGGCCAGGACGAGGCGATCAAGTCCCTGTCCCGCGCCATCCGCCGCACCCGCGCGGGCCTGAAGGACCCGAACCGCCCCTCGGGGTCGTTCATCTTCGCCGGCCCCACCGGCGTCGGCAAGACGGAGCTGGCCAAGTCCCTCGCGGAGTTCCTCTTCGGGGACGAGGACGCGCTCATCACGCTGGACATGTCCGAGTTCCAGGAGAAGCACACCGTCTCGCGTCTGTTCGGTGCCCCTCCCGGCTACGTGGGCTACGAGGAGGGCGGCCAGCTCACCGAGAAGGTCCGCCGCCGTCCGTTCTCCGTGGTGCTGTTCGACGAGGTGGAGAAGGCCCATCAGGACCTCTTCAACTCCCTGCTGCAGATCCTCGAGGACGGTCGCCTGACCGACTCGCAGGGCCGTGTGGTGGACTTCAAGAACACCGTGATCATCATGACCACGAACCTCGGCACCCGGGACATCTCCAAGGGCGTCATGACCGGCTTCCAGTCGGCCACGGACACCACCACCGGGTACGAGCGGATGAAGGGCAAGGTCAAGGAGGAGCTGCGCCAGCACTTCCGCCCCGAGTTCCTCAACCGTGTGGACGACGTGATCGTGTTCCCGCAGCTGCAGAAGCACGAGATCGTGCAGATCGTGGACCTGTTCATCTCCCGCCTCGGCAAGCGCCTGGCGGAGCAGGACCTGTCCATCGAGCTCACCCAGTCCGCCAAGGAACTGCTCGCGGACCGCGGCTACGATCCGGCCATGGGTGCCCGCCCGCTGCGCCGCACCATCCAGCAGATGGTGGAGGACCAGCTCTCGGAGAAGATCCTCTTCGGTGAGATCCCGGCCGGCTCCCTCATCACCGTGGACACCACGGGCGAGGGGGAGGGCGCCGAGCTGACGTTCACGTTCTCCGGCGGCCGGGAGGCCCTGGAGGGCGCGGACCTGGCCGAGCTCGAGTCCGGTGCCGGCGATCCGGTGGACGCCGCCCGCTCCGCGTGACCCGCGGGGCCTGATCCGAGACGCCGGACCGCGCATCCGGTGCCCACGGCCCGTCGCCCCTCCCCTCGGGGAGGAGGCGGCGGGCCGTCGTCGTGCCCCCGCGGGGCGCCGGGGCCGAGGTCCGCGACACCGCCGCCGGCATCAAGGACGGCCTCGCGAAGGACCGCTGAACCGGCCCGCCTCCCCGCAGGCGCGAGAGGGGTTCCCTCGCGGCGGGATCGGTGCCACTGTGGTCTGTGACCGCTCGACGGTGGTCCTGTCTCCGCTTCGGCCCGGCACTCGCCGGGACGGCCGCGGAGCAGCCCCGAGAAGAAGGAGGCCGCCCATGGGTATCGGTGACCTGAACAACCTCGCAAACCAGCACTCGGACAAGATCGACGAGGCCGTGGACAACGCTCAGGAGCAGCACGGCGACAAGCTCGGCGAGCACGGCGACACCGTGAACAAGGGTGTCGACGGCGCGCAGGAGAAGTTCCTGTCCGGGGACGAGGGCGAGCAGCAGGCCTGAGCCTGCCGTCGACGCCGCGGGAGCCCCCGCCCGGTCCGCCGGGACGGGGGCTCCCGTCTGTCCGGGGTCGGGATGTCCGTGCCTAGACTGGACCCCATGCCTGCCGACCGCCCCCTCACCCTCCGCTCGGCGCGGACCCAGGACGTCCCGGTCATCCAGGCGCTCGTGGAGCCGCTGGCGCGGGAGCGCGTGCTGCTCCAGAAGGAGGCTGTGGCCTACTACGAGGCCATCCAGGAGTTCGTGGTCGCCGAGGAGGCGGATGGGACCCTGGCCGGCTTCGGCGCCCTCCACGTGATGTGGCAGGACATCGCCGAGGTCCGCACCCTCGCCGTCTCGGAGGCCCACCGGGGGGCCGGCGTCGGGCACCTGATCATCGAGGAGCTGCTGGGCCGGGCGCGGGCCGTGGGCGTCGAGCGGGTCTTCTGCCTGACCTTCGAGGTCGAGTTCTTCCGCCGGCACGGTTTCGAGGTGATGGCGGACCAGTCCGCCGTGGACCCGGAGGTCTACGCGGAACTGCTGCGCTCCACGGACGAGGGCGTCGCCGAGTTCCTGGACCTCGCCCGGGTCAAGCCGAACACCCTCGGCAACACGCGGATGATCCGCCGCCTCTGATCCGCCGCACCGCGGGCCGCCCCGTGCCCCGGCGAGGTCAGTCCGGGAAGGTGAGGCCGCCGTCGTCGTCCCGGGCCAGCAGCCCGTCCGACACGAGCCCGGCGACGCACCGCGCCCACTGCGCGTCGTCGGGGCGGTGCGACCCGAGCCGCCCCCCGGCCACGACGACGGCGGGCACCTCCGCCTCGGCCACGCGCCCGTGCTCGCGGACGGCGGCCATCACGGCCCCGCGCACCTGACGGTCCGTGCCGGCCCAGGCCTGGCCGCGCGGCACCTCCACCGGCGGCGGGGAGCCCGCCGCGACCCACGCGCACGTCTCCGCCAGGGGGCAGCGCTCGCAGGCGGGGGAGCGGGCGGTGCAGACGAGGGCCCCGAGCTCCATGACGGCCGCGTTCCACGCGTTGGCGCGGGTGGGGTCCTCGGGCATGAGGGCCTGGGCGCGGCGCATCTCGGCGCGGGTCAGCGACCTGCCGGGCAGGGCCTCACCCGCGACCGCGCGCGCGATCACCCGGCGCACGTTGGTGTCCACGACGGTCTCGGGGATGCCGAACGCGAAGCTCGCGACCGCCGCGGCCGTGTACTCGCCGATGCCGGGCAGGGCGCGCAGGGCGGCGGGGTCGGCCGGCACCCGGCCGTCGTGGCGCTCGACGACGGCCCGGGCGGCCTCCTGGAGGCGCAGGGCCCGGCGCGGGTAGCCGAGCCGGTCCCAGGCCGTGAGCACGTCTGCGGTGGGGGCGGCGGCCAGGTCCGCGGGGGTGGGCCAGCGCTCCAGCCACTCCCGCCAGCGGGGCAGCACCCTCACGACCGGTGTCTGCTGGAGCATGATCTCCGAGACGAGCACGCCCCACGGGGAGCAGTCCGGGCTGCGCCAGGGAAGGTCCCGGGCGTGGACGGCGAACCAGCCCAGCACCGCGTCGTGCAGGCGCGGCACGTCCACCGTGGGCGGGACGAGGGGGGCGGGCGCGGGCATGGCGTCCACTGTAGGGTGCGCCGCCGCCTACCCTGGATCGCATGCCGTCTCGTCCGACTTCCCCCGGGTCGAAGCCGTCCCCCGCCGTCTACCGCCGCCGGCGGCTCGTGGCCGCCCTGCTCGCCCTCGTGCTCCTGCTCCTGGTGGGGTGGGCCGTCGTGGCGCTCGTCCGCGCCGGGATCGGCGCCTTCTCCTCCGAGGACGCCGACCCCTCCGCCGCCCCGACGCCGGTGCACTCCCCGTCGCCCGCCCCGGCGACGGACGCCGAGTCCGGCTCCGCCTCGCCCACCGTGGCCCTCGAGGACGCGGCCGAGTGCCAGCCCTCGGACCTGCGGATCACCGCCTCCGCGGACCGGTCCGAGTACCAGCGGGGCGAGGAGGCCGAGCTGCGCCTGGGCATCACGAACCTCTCCTCGACCCCGTGCCGCACGGATGTGGGCACGGCCCGACAGGAGTTCAGGATCCGCACGGCCGAGGGCGACGACGTCTTCTCCACCCGCATCTGCCAGGCGGACCCCGCGGAGGCCCAGCGGGTGCTGTACCCGCACGAGGAGCTCACCGCCGTGTACCGCTGGTCCGGCCGTGCCTCGAGCCAGGACTGCGGCCGACTCGGCGCTCTCGCGGAGCCCGGACCCCATCTGCTGACGGTCAGCCTCGGCGACGTCACCTCCCGCCCCGTCGCGCTGAAGATCCTCGAGGAGCTCGCCCCGGGGGCCCAGGACGGCGGCTCCTCGGCCACCCCCTCCTCGGCCACCCCCTCCTCGAGCGGCAGCGCCTCCCCGTCGGCGTCCGCCTCAGCTCCGGCGTCGGCCTCAGCCTCGGCGTCCGCCTCAGCATCGGCGTCGGCCTCGCCGTCCGCGGCACCGGCCACGACCACCGACCCGTCGCCGTCGCCGTCCCGCTGAGCCGGGCGCGTCGTCAGCGGCCGGGGCCGACCTCCGGACGCGCGGCCGGGCCGCCGCCGGTCCACGTGGGGATCGTGGCGAGGGCCTCGCCGATCGAGCCGACCTCCGCCACCGTGAAGCCCGCCGGGACCTCCCCGAGCGGCTCGGGGGAGCGGGGGACCAGCGCGCGGGTGAAGCCCAGCCGCGCAGCCTCACGCACCCGTCGCCCGATGCCGGGCACGGGGCGCACCTCCCCGGCAAGCCCGAGCTCGCCGACCGCGATCATCCCCTGCGGGACGGGGGCCGAGAGCTTCGCCGAGGCCACGGCGACGGCCACGGCCAGGTCCGAGGCGGGCTCCGAGAGTCGCACGCCGCCCACGGTGGCCACGTAGCAGTCGTCCTGGGCGAGGGCGAAACGGGCCCGGCGCTGGAGCACGGCCAGGAGCATGTTCACGCGCGCCGCGTCCACGCCGGAGACGGTGCGGCGCGGGCTGCCGCCGGCGGACGGGGTGAGCAAGGACTGCACCTCGGCCACGAGCGGGCGCCGGCCCTCGAGCGTCACCGTCACGCACGTGCCCTCGACCGGCTCCGAGACGCCCGAGAGGAACAGACCGGAGGGGTCGTCCAGGGACTCGATGCCGTCCTCCCGCAGATCGAAGCAGCCGACCTCGTCCGTGGGCCCGAAGCGGTTCTTCACCGCACGCACCAGGCGCAGCCGTGAGTGGCGGTCCCCCTCGAACTGGCAGACCACGTCCACGAGGTGCTCGAGCAGCCGCGGACCCGCGATGGTCCCGTCCTTCGTCACGTGGCCCACCAGGACCGTGGTGATCCCCTTCTCCTTGGCCGTGCGGATGAGGCTGGCCGCCACCTCGCGCACCTGGCTGACGCCCCCGGCGATCCCGTCCACCTCGGTGGACTGCAGGGTCTGCACGGAGTCCACGATCACCAGCTCCGGGTCCGTCCGCTCGATCTGCCCCAGCGCCCGACCCAGGTCCGTCTCCGCCGTCAGACGCAGGGTCTCCGCGATCGCCCCGATCCGGTCTGCCCGAGAGCGCACCTGCGCCGCCGACTCCTCACCCGTCAGGTACAGCACCGAGCGCGGACCGCCGCCTCCCGCGCCGCGCGCCGTCTGGGCGGCCACGTCCAACAGCAGCGTGGACTTGCCGATGCCCGGCTCGCCGGCCAGCAGGATCACCGCGCCCGGCACGAGGCCGCCGCCGAGCACGCGGTCCAGCTCGCGCACCCCCGTGGAGCGGAACGAGGCCAGCGTGGCGTCCACGTCCGCGATGCGCGGCGCGACCTCCGCGACCGTGGCCGCGCGCGTGCGGCCGGTGGTCGACGTCAGCCCGATCTCCTCGACCGTGCCCCACGACTGGCACTCCCCGCAGCGGCCGACCCACTTCACGGTGGTCCAGCCGCACTCGGTGCAGCGGTATCCGGGGGCGCGCTTCGGGGCGGTCTTGGTGGCCATGCGCCCACTCTAGGAGCCGGGGCGGACGCGTTAACCGGCCCGCGCACGGCCCCGCCGTCGACCGCCGGGGCCGCGCTCCGCCGTCGGGCTCAGACGCGGGGCAGGTAGGCCCGCGCCTCGTCGTGCTCGGCGCCCGTGGCCTCGATGAGGTCCACCATCATGGGCCGCAGCAGCATCACGAGCGCCTCGCCGTGCACGGATCCGCCGCCCAGCTGGTGCGGGTCCAACGCGGAGGCGGACGCCCCCAGGGCGTCCCGCGCCACGGACAGCGAGCGATGGCGGCCCTCGGCCTGGGGCTCCACGAGGGAGCGGTGCAGGATCTCGACGGCGTCCGCGGCGTCGTCGAACCAGGCGGCCAGGCGCTCGCGGACGTCGTCGTCGAGCACGCCCTCGTCCAGGGCCGAGACCACCCGCCGGGCCACGATCCGCAGGGAGCGCACCGCCAGATCCGAGCGGTCCGCCGCGTTCACCGCGTCCTCCACGAAGGAGCGCGAGGAGCGGTGCAGCGGGTTGAACACGGTCTGCTCATGCGTGACGCGCAGCTCCTTGCGCAGCGCCTCCAGCGTGGTGTGCATGCCGCGGCTGGCCACCAGCGCCATCCAGGCGGTGCGGGAGTCGTCCTCCCGCAGGGCCCGGGAGAGGTCGCGCAGCACCGTGGCGATCGAGTCGTAGAGTCCACCCAGCTGACGCACCGCGGGACGGCGTACGTCCTGGGGCGAGAGGAACGTGACGAGCAGGGCCAGGACGCCGCCCACGATCGCGTCCTGGCTGCGGACGAACGGCCCTCCCGTGCCGGTGGGCAGGAGGACCACGAGGACGGACTGCAGGGACATCTGCATCGTGAATGTGGCGCCGGAGTCCAGGAACCGGGCCACCATCACGGACACGAACAGGACCACCGAGGCCTGCCACAGGCCGCGGCCGAGCCCGACCATGAGCAGGTCCCCGATCAGGATGCCGACGGTGCAGCCGACGGCGACCTCGGCCACCTTGCGCAGCTTCGGCTCCCGTTGGAAGCCGAGGGCGATCAGCAGGGCGGTGGAGGCGAACAGGGGCTGCTGGTGGCCCAGGACGGCCTCCGCGAACCAGTAGGCGCCCACCGCGCAGACAGCGACGAGGGCGGCCTGGCCCACGGAGGAGCGGACGCGGGACCAGCCCGCACGGGCGCGCCGACGCAGGAAGCGGCCGAGACGTTCCCCGCGGGTCTGGGGGTCGACCATCGGCACCGTGCCCGTGGCGGTGGCGAAGCGGTCCGTCATGCGGCCAGCCTAGTCCGACGCCGGGGAGCCCTCGCCGTGCGAGGCTCAACCAAGCATTGTGGTCCACGGCACAGATCATTCCTGCGAATGCCGCTCCCGTTCACCATCTGTTCACCCCGGCCGAGCACTCGATTCACCTCTGGACCGTACGGTCGGGTGCGGTGCAGAACCGGGCCAGCCGGACGCTCTGCCCTCACCGTCGTCATCCGATTGAAAGAGGCTCTTCGTGAAGGCTCACCGCTTCGGCCGCTCCGCCGCCCTCCTGTCCGTGGCCGCCATCGCCCTGACCGCCTGCTCCTCCGCGGACAGCGGCAACGGCGGCTCCGATGCCTCCGGCTCCGCCAGCGGCGAGCAGGGCACCACCTCCGAGGTCCAGGGCAACCTGGTCGGCGCCGGCGCCTCCTCGCAGGAGGCGGCCATGACCGCCTGGACCCAGGGTGTCACCGAGATCGCTCCGAACCTGACCGTGCAGTACTCCCCGGACGGCTCCGGTGCCGGTCGTGAGAAGTTCCTCGCCGGTGCCACCTCCTTCGCCGGCTCCGACGCCGCCCTCAAGGAGGAGGAGGCTGAGTCCGCCAAGGAGAACTGCGGCGACGAGGGTGCGTTCCACGTGCCGGCCTACATCTCCCCGATCGCCGTGGCCTACAACCTGCCGGGCGTCGATGAGGTCAAGATGGACGCCGAGACCATCGCCAAGGTGTTCTCCGGCGAGATCAAGAACTGGAACGACGAGGCCATCGCCGCGCAGAACGAGGGCGTCGAGCTGCCCGACACCCCGATCACCGTCGTGCACCGCTCCGACGACTCGGGCACCACCGAGAACTTCACCGCCTACCTCACCGAGGCCGCCGGCGATGCCTGGTCCTACGACGAGGTCGAGACCTGGCCGTCCGACATCACCGCCGAGTCCGCCCAGGGCACCAAGGGTGTCGTGGGCCTGGCCTCCCAGACCGAGGGCGCCATCACCTACGCCGACGCCTCCGCCGTGGGCGAGCTGGGCACCGTGTCCGTGAAGGTCGGCGAGGAGTACGTGAAGTACTCCGCCGAGGCCGCGGCCGCCACCGTCGAGAAGTCCGAGGCCAAGGAGGACGGCTCGATCGAGCTCGACCGCGCCACCGACGAGTCCGGCGTGTACCCCGTCGTGCTGGTCTCCTACCACATCTACTGCAACCAGTACGAGTCGCAGGAGACCGTGGACCAGGTCAAGACCTTCGCCGAGTACGTCGTGTCCGAGGACGGTCAGAAGACCGCCGAGAAGTCCGCGGGCAACGCCCCGATCTCCGAGGAAACCCGCAAGAAGGCCATGGAGCGCATCGAGGCCATCTCGGTCAAGGGCTGATGTCGCTTCTTGTCGGCTGACCCACCGTCGCTTCGGCCGCCGGGCCCCACGGGCCCGGCGGCTGAAGCCGCGTCAGGGCGCTCGTTCGTCGCGGCCCGTCCATCACCATGCACGTCGATCCGAGGGAAGGCACTGTGTCCTCAACCACCAACGAAGCGGCACCGAAGCCGTCCAGCCTGCGCGGCCCCCGCCGCGGAGCCGCCGGAGACAAGCTCCTCTCCGGCGGGGCCCTGGCGGCCGCCGTCCTGATCCTGCTCGTGCTCGCCTTCGTGGCGGTCTTCCTCCTGACGGAGGCATGGCCTGCCCTGCAGCCGGGCGCGGAGCTCGTGTCTGCGGACTCCTTCTTCCAGTACGTGTGGCCGCTCATGGCCGGCACCGTGATGGTGTCGATCATCGCTCTGCTCATCGCCACCCCGGTCGCGATCGGTGTCGCCCTGTTCATCTCGCACTATGCGCCCCCGCGCATCGCGCAGTCGGTGGGCTTCGTGATCGATCTGCTGGCCGCGATCCCCTCCGTGGTCTACGGCGTGTGGGGCTGGCTGACGCTCGCTCCGCTGATGGTGCCGATCTACGGCTGGCTCAACGAGAACCTGGGCTTCATCCCGTTCTTCGGCGGCTCGGCCACCACCACGGGCCGTACCCTGCTGACCTCGGGCGTCGTGCTGGCCGTGATGGTCCTGCCGATCATCACCGCGCTCTGCCGTGAGATCTTCACCCAGACCCCGAAGCTCCACGAGGAGGCCGCGCTCGGCCTCGGCGCCACGCGCTGGGAGATGATCAAGATGACCGTGTTCCCGTTCGCCCGGGCCGGCATCGTCTCCTCGATCATGCTCGGCCTCGGCCGCGCGCTCGGCGAGACCATGGCGGTCACCATGGTGCTCTCCGGCGGCGTCTTCTCCTGGTCGCTCGTGGAGTCCGGCAGGAACCAGACGATCCCGTCGGAGATCGCGCTCAACTTCCCCGAGGCGTTCAACATGCGCCTGCACGAGCTGATCGCTGCCGGTCTCATGCTCTTCATCATCACCCTCGTGGTGAACATGATCGCCCGCGCGATCGTGAGCAAGCACAAGGAATTCTCGGGAGCCAACTGACATGAGCACTGTCTCGACTTCTCCCCGGGCCACCGAGGACAGCGTGACGCCGCGGCGTCATTCCCTGACCGAGGGTCAGAAGCCCGGCTGGACCTGGATGGCCGTCGCAGCTGCCGCGGCCGTCGTCGCCGCCGGCCTGACCGTGCTGCTCAGCGGCGCCTTCAACGTGGTCGGTTTCGTGATCATCGCCGCCATCCTCTACATCGCGGGGCTCTACGTGGCCACGCGCGTGATGGAGAACCGGCGCCGCGCCGCAGACGGCCTGTGTCGCAACCTCGTGTGGCTGGCGTTCCTCGTGGCCCTGGTGCCGCTGGTCTCCGTGCTGTGGTCGGTCCTCTCCGCCGGTCTGCCGACCCTGATCGCCAACCCGCAGATCATGGCGTACGACATGAAGGGCATCACCGGCATCGACGACTCGGCGTGGGTGGAGGACGGCAAGCCCGCCGGCGGGCTCGCGGGCGGTTTCGGCCACGCCCTGATCGGCACCGTCGTGATCACGATCATCGCGACCCTGATCTCCGTGCCGATCGGCATGCTCACGTCCATCTACCTGGTGGAGTACAGCCGCGGCGGCTGGTTCTCCCGGGCCATCGTGTTCTTCGTGGACGTCATGACCGGCATCCCTTCGATCGTGGCCGGCCTCTTCGCCTACGCCGCGATCACGTGGGTCCTGACCCTGGTCACCGGCAGCAAGTCCACCGCACTGCAGTCCGTGCAGATGGGTCTCACGGCCGCGATCGCTCTCTCCGTGCTCATGATCCCCGTGGTCGTGCGATCCACGGAGGAGATGCTCCGTGTGGTGCCCAACGAGCTGCGCGAGGGCGCCTACGCCCTCGGCGTGCGCAAGTGGCAGACCATCGCCAAGGTGGTCCTGCCCACCGCGATCTCCGGCATCGCCTCCGGCGTCACCCTGGCCATCGCCCGCGTGGCGGGCGAGACCGCGCCGATCCTCGTGACGGCCGGCTTCGCCACCAGCATCAACTGGAACCCGTTCGACAACTGGATGACCGCGCTGCCGGTGTACATCTACCGCCAGCTGGTCGCCCCGACCTCACCCACGGCGGCGGACCCCTCGACCGCCCGCGCCTGGGCAGCCGCCCTGCTGCTCGTGACCATCGTCATGCTGCTCAACCTGGCGGCACGGTTCATCGCCAAGGCGTTCGCCCCCAAGCAGGGCCGGTGAGGCCCGGCCGCCCGGAATCCCCCGGGCGGCCGGCCCCGACCCCGTCGCACCCCCCCAGAGACTTCCACGAAGGAACAGAACCACTCATGTCCAAGCGCATCCAGGCCATCGACGTCGATGTCTTCTACGGCAAGTTCAAGGCCGTCGAGGGCGTCAACATCGACATCGCCCCCCGCTCCGTCACCGCCTTCATCGGCCCCTCCGGCTGCGGCAAGACCACCTTCCTGCGCACCATCAACCGCATGCACGAGGTGCTCCCCGGCGCCACCGTGGACGGCCAGCTCCTGCTCGACGGCGAGGACATCTACGGGCCCGGTGTGGACCCGGTCCGCGTCCGTTCCCAGATCGGCATGGTCTTCCAGCGCCCGAACCCGTTCCCCACGATGTCCATCCGGGACAACGTGCTGGCCGGCTACAAGCTCAACGGCACCCGCCTGAACAAGTCCCGTGCGGACGAGCTCGTGGAGAAGTCCCTGCGCGGCGCCAACCTGTGGAACGAGGTCAAGGACCGCCTCGACAAGCCCGGCTCCGGCCTCTCCGGCGGTCAGCAGCAGCGTCTGTGCATCGCCCGCTCCATCGCGGTGCAGCCCGACGTGATCCTCATGGACGAGCCCTGCTCCGCGCTCGACCCGATCTCCACCCTCGCCGTCGAGGACCTGATCAACGAGCTCAAGGAGGAGTACACGGTCATCATCGTCACGCACAACATGCAGCAGGCCGCGCGCGTGGCGGACAAGACCGCGTTCTTCAACATCCAGGGCGTCGGCAAGCCCGGCAAGCTGATCGAGTACGACGACACCAACGTCATCTTCAACAACCCCTCGAGCCAGCAGACCGAGGACTACGTCTCCGGCCGCTTCGGCTGAGCCGCCCCGCGCTCCGTCCCCGACCCCGTCCGGCCGCACGCCGGGCGGGGTCGCGGCGTCTGCGGGGCCGGGCCGCCGTCGTCGGGCGCGGCCTCAGGCCAGCGGGACGAGGGCCAGCGTGCCGAGGAGGCCGAGAAGGGCGCAGGCCACCGGCGTGAGCACCCACCAGCCGACCACGCGCAGCACGGTGGGCCAGCGCACGGACGCGTAGGTCTGCGTCTGGCCGGCGCCCACGATGGCCGCCGTCGCCGTGTGGGTGGAGGACAGGGGCAGGTGGAACACCAGGGATCCGACGAACAGCAGGCCCGCGGGGATGACGGCGGCCACGGACGCCCGCAGGGGGTCGAGGCGCACGAGACGCTCGGTGAGGGTCCAGGCGATCCGCCAGGCGCCGCCCAGCGTGCCGAGCCCGACCGCGAGGGCGAACAGGAACGCGCCCCCCACGAACTCGGCCGTCAGGGCGTCCGGCGCCAGGACGGACCCGGACCCCACCAGCACGGCGGCCCACAGCACCCCCATGCGCTGACCGGCCTGCAGGCCGTGGCCCATGGCCATGGCGCTGGCGGAGATGCCCAACGCGACGCGGGCCCGGTGCTGGACGTTGACCGTGGTGCCCCGGGTGGCGAGCCGCATGGCGGGGGCGGTGAGCAGGCGGGCGAGCGCCCACGCGATCAGGGGCGAGAGCAGCAGGCTGAGCAGCACCTCGGCGCGGACGAGGTCGAAGATGGTGAGGGCGACGTCGATGTCCAGACTCAGGCGCACGGCGAGGTGGCTGCCCGCCAGCGCGGAGATCAGCGCGTGCGTGCTGGAGCCGGGCAGGCGCCGCCACCACAGCAGCAGACCCCACACGAGGGTCACCACGCAGGACACGCCCACGGCCAGGGGGCCGATCTCGCTGCGCACCGCGGGCGAGGTGAAGTAGTGCACGCTCAGCGTGATGAGCCCGATGCCCAGCAGCGCGCCCACGGTGTTGACCGCTCCGGTCAGGAGGAGGGCCCCGCGCGGTGTCAGCGCCCGGTACCGGACAGGCAGCGCCGCGGCGTTGGGGGCGTCGCGGAACCCCATCAGCGCGCCGACGGCGCACAGCAGCACGAGGACGACGGCGAGCCCCGCGGTCACGGCGCCTCCACCGGCTCAGGACTCACGGACGAGCACCATGCCCAGGTCCATGTTCACGCGGGAGAGGGCCTCGAGCGCCGCGTGCAGCGCCCAGGCGACCTCGCGCTGGCGGTTGTAGTCGCGCTGCAGCAGGTCCATGCCGAGGTCGGCGAGCCACTCGACCATGACCCGCTCCGCGCGGCGGGAGGCGCGCAGCAGCTGCATCCACGTGGCCTCCAGGGCGTCGAGGTCGCGCACCTCGGCGGCGCCGCGGGCGAGCAGCTCGGCCTGCCGGCCCACGGTCTCCAGGATGTCGAGGGCGTGCGTCGGCAGCTCCTCCAGATCGGCCCGTTGGATCAGCACGCCCGCCGACACGACGCGCCGGGTGGTCGCGTGCACGCCGCTGGCCAGCCGGTAGAGGTCCTGACGAGGCAGCGGAGTCACGTAGGCGCTGCGCAGCGCGGTGAGGAAGGCCATGAGGGTGGCGCTCGAGGACGAGTCGAGCTCCTCGAGCTCACGGGCGGCACGGTCCGCCTCGGGTCCGCGGGTCCCTGCGACCTGGGCCACCAGGTGCACCGCCCGGTGCAGGGCCTCGGCGAGGTCTGCCATGTGGCGCAGCGCCGGGGTGTCGCGCGTGACGAGCCAGGGCATGCGGGGGGACATGGGCAGCGGTCGCTCTCTCGTCGACGGGTGGCGAAGGGGTCGACGACGACGCCGGACCGGGAACGCCTCTCGGCGGAAGGCCGCTCGCAGCGGCTGTGTGTTGGAGCCCGGGGTTACCAGCGGCCCGGCGCCGTCCCCTTCAGTCTAGCGATCCGTCCCGAAACGCTCGACCCGCCGCCTCCAGGGCGTCGGCGGTGCTGACCAGGCGCGCGGCCCGGCGGGTGAGGGCGGCGGCGCGGTCCGGGGCGGCGGCCTCGGAGCCCTCGGCGTGCTCGACCTGGCCCAGGGCCACGACGCGGGCGTAGGCCGCGGCGCGCTCGAACGCGACGTCGATCTCGGAGCGGTAGGCGCCCGTGAGGATCGTGTCCGTGAGGCGGCGCAGCTCGGCCGGCCCCGGCGGCTCGACGGCGCCCGCCACGACGCGCGAGGCGTAGGCGGCGTGCCCGGCGCGGTACCAGGCGGCCCAGCGTTCGCCGTCGCGGGCCGTCGCCTCCTGGAGCACGTACAGGCGCCACAGGGCGCCGGCGAGCGAGACGGGCGGGGCGTCCGCCCACAGCTCCGCGAGCGTCTCGACGCCGAGCTCGTGGACCAGCCCGACCAGCCGCTCGACGACGGCCGGGTTCTCCTCCGCGCGGCCGCCGGCCACGAGGGCGTGGGCCAGGCGCGAGGCCGCCGCGGCCACTTCCTGCGGGTCTTCGCCGCCGGCGAAGTGCGTGAGCTCCTGCGGCTCCGAGAGGCGGGGCCGGTGCGGGCGCAGGACGCCCGAGGCGCTCGAGCTGGCGCCGCGGCCGGCGGGCAGGCGGTGACGTGCCATGGGCGGGGCTCCCTTCGAGGGCGCATCGGGGTGAGGATGTGGTCGCCGGAGGCGGCGGCCCCGTCCACGGTAGTGCCCCGCACGCCTGGGCTACCATTGGAGGGCACCCGCGAGGGTCGCCGTCGTCGGCCGCACGCCGTCGTCGTCGGCCGCGGGTGAGGGCCTTTAGCTCAGCTGGCAGAGCATCGGACTTTTAATCCGCCGGTCGCGGGTTCGATCCCCGCAGGGCCCACCGGAAAGCGGCCCCTGACCGGGCATGACGCCCGGTCAGGGGCCCCTCCCTAGGATGGAGCCATGAGCCCCACGCCCACACCCGTCACCGAGACGATCAGTTCCGGCCACAGCGTGGTGTGGTCGCGCCCGCCGGAGGAGCGCGCGGGCACGGACCTGGTCCTCGTGTTCCACGGGTACGGCTCCAACGAGGTCCGCGCGGCGCGCCGCCACTTCCCGATGCTCCCGGAGCGGTGCACCGGCCTGGCGGTGCGCGGCGGCTTCGAGATCGACGAGACGGCCTCCGAGAGCCCGGGCGACCCCGGCGCGCACGGCTGGTTCCTGCTCGACCTGCTGCTGCAGTCCGACTTCGCCCAGGTGCTCGCCGCCGCCCACCGCGTGTTCGACGTGCTCTCCGCCGAGGAGGTCGTGGCGGCCGGCTTCCGCACGGTCTCGGTGCTCGGCTTCTCCCAGGGCATGGCCATGGCGACGACGGTCCTGCGTCTGCGTCCCGAGGCGTTCGCCTGCGGTGTGGGCCTGAGCGGCTTCGCCGTCGACAACGAGCTGCTGGCCATGCTCGACTCCCCGGCCGAGGGACCGGGCCCGCGCCCGTTCTTCTGGGGCCGGGACGCCGAGGATCCCGTGATCCATCCGGACGCCGTCGCCCACACCCGCGCGTGGGCCGAGGAGCACACCCGCCTGACCGTGCGCACCTACCCCGGGATCCTGCACGGGACCGGCCCCGACGAGGTCCGTGACGTGCGCATCTTCCTCGAGCATTCCCTGCGCGCGGCGACGCCCGGGTCCTGACCGCGGGGATCGCGCGCCGATACTCTGGCGCGCATGGCAAAGAACTCGACGATCGGCCGGTACGCGTCCGGGAAGGTGAAGGACTTCGGGCTGAAGTCGGCACTCGATGAGAACGGCGAGCCCACGGAGGGCTTCGAGAAGGCCCTCTCCACGGTGTTGGCGGTCCAGCGCCCCCTGGTCCTGAAGAACATCCAGCGCATGGCGGCGAAGCACCCGGGGGAGAGCCCGGAGCGTCTCGCCGAGCGGCTGGGGCAGCAGTACCTGACCACCGTCACGGGGGCCGGCGCCGCCGTGGGCGGCACCGCGATCGTCCCCGGCATCGGCACCGTGGCTGCTCTCGGCCTGTCCGGTGCCGCGGTCGTCGGCTTCCTGGAGGCCACCGCCCTCTACGCGCAGTCCCTCGCCGAGCTGCACGGCATCACCACGCAGGACCCGCAGCGCGCCCAGGCCCTCGTCATGGCCCTCATGCTCGGCGACGACGCCAAGGAGCTGCTCCGCGAGGCCGCCGCCAAGGCCGGCCGTCCCTACGACCCGCAGTCCAGCCTCAACGCGCTCGCGGGCACCGCCTCCGGCACCGGCATCAGCGCGTTCGTGGTGAATCGCCTCAAGAGGACGTTCATGCGCAAGATGCTCCTGCGGCAGGGCGCCGGCTTCGTGGGCCGCGCCGTGCCGTTCGGCGTGGGCGCCGTGATCGGCGGTGTGGGCAACCGCGCCATGGGCAAGGCCGTGATGGAGAACGCCAAGGAGCTCTTCGGCCCCCTGCCGATGGTGATCCCCGGCGAGATCCGTGAGGGCGCCGCGCGGGAGCGCGCCGAGGGGGAGCCGGAGGGCACCAAGGACGACGGCGGCGTCCTCGGCGCGATCCGTCGCGCCCTGCCCGGCGGCAAGGACGAGAAGGACAACAGGCAGAAGAAGGGCAACCCCGCCGCCTGACGGCCCCGCCCCCGCGCTTTCGAACGTGAGAGAGGCCCTCTCTCACGTTCGAAAGCGCCCATTCGCCCCATTTCACGTTCGAAAGTGCGGGGCTGGAGCCGCGGCTCAGAGGAGCAGCGTGGCCACCCCGTGGATCGCCAGGCCCGCGAGCGCGCCGACGATCGAGCCGTTGATGCGGATGAACTGCAGGTCCTTGCCCACGAACAGCTCGAGGGTGCGCGCGGTCTGCTCGCCGTCCCAGCGGGCGACCGTCTCCTCGATCACCCCGGTGAGCGCCGGGCCGTAGGAGCTCAGCGCATACGCCGCGGCGCGGCGGGCGTGGCCGTCCACGCGGTCGCGCAGCTCGGGGTCCTCCTGCAGGCGGGCGCCGAGGTCGCGCAGGGCGGCCACGAGCGCGCGATGCAGGTCGGAGGACGGGTCCTCGAGCGCGTCCAGGAGCGAGTCCCGCAGGGAGACCCAGGCCCGCCCGGCCCACGCGCGCAGCCGTTCGTCCGCGAACAGGTTCCGCTTGAACCGCTCCACCGAGGCGCGGGTGGCGGGCTCGTTCCGCATCTCGTCGGCGAGGCGGTCGAGCCAGTCGTCGACGGCGCGGCGGGCCTCGTGCTGCCGGTCGCGGCGGATGCCGGCGAGATACTTGAGGGTCTCGGCGTGCAGTCGCTCGGCGAGGAGGCGGTCCACGAGGTCCGGGCTCCACTCGGGGGAGCGACGGCGCACCGTCTCGACGAACAGCTCGGGGTGGGCGGCCACCCAGTCCCCGGTGTGGGCGACCACGAGGTCCACCACGCGCTCGTGGTGCCGTCCGGCCACCACGTCCTCCAGCACGCCTGCGAGCGTGGGGGACCAGTCCGGGGCCACCATGTGGCGTTCCATCAGCTGGCGCAGCAGCTCCTGGACGGCGTCGTCGTCGGCCGCGGCCATGGCGCCCCGGGCCGCCGTCGCGATCTCCCGGGCGGTGCGAGCCGCGTTCTCCTCACGGCGCAGCCAGCCGCCGGCGGCCTCGGCCACCTTCAGTCCGTCGACCTTCTCGTGGGCGACCTCCGAGTCCAGGAAGTTCTCCTGCACGAACTCGGTCAGCGCGGCGCCGAGCTGGTCCTTCTTCCGCGGGATCAGGGCGGTGTGCGGCACGGGCACACCCATCGGGTGGCGGAACAGCGCCGTGACCGCGAACCAGTCCGCCAGTGCGCCGACCATGCCGCCCTCCGCGGCGGCGCGCACGTAGCCCCACACCGGGTGGGCGTCCTGCAACGGGAACGCGACCACGAACACCACGGCCAGCAGGATGAGCAGCCCCAGGGCGACGGCCTTCATGCGCCGCAGGCCCGCCGCGCGTTCGAGGGCGCCGGCGCTGAGCAGCTGCTGGGCGGGGTCGGGGGAGAAGGACACGGCAGGCTCCTGATCGCGTGCACCGAATGGTCCCCACCAGTTAACCAGCCGGGCACCCTGCGGTGACGTGGTCGGCACACGCGCTCCCTAGCCTGGCGGCGTGCCCGCCCTCGTGATCGCCCACCGCGGTGCCTCCGTCGCCTTCCCCGAACACACCCGCGCCGCCATGCTCCACGCCCTCGCCGTGGGCGCGGACGGTCTCGAATGCGACGTCCAGCTCACGCGGGACCGCGAGGTCGTCTGCTGGCACGACCCCACCGTGGACCGCACCTCGGACGGGCGCGGCGCCGTCGCGGACCACACGCTCGAGCGTCTGCGCGGCCTCGACGTCGTCTCGTGGCACGCCCGGCGCCCGGGGGCCGAGCCCACCACGACGACGACGCCGCCCGCCGCGTACGGCGGCGCGGGGGAGCAGGTGCTCACCCTGGCCGACCTCCTGGCGATCGCGACGGCCGCGGACCGGCCGCTGCGCCTGGCCGTGGAGCTCAAGCATCCCTCCCCGTTCGGGCATGAGCTCGAGGAGCGGGTGCTGCGGGAGCTGCTGCGGGCCGGCTGGGATCCGGAGACCGGCCGGGTGGGTCAGGTGCAGGTGTCCCTCATGAGCTTCCATCCGGACGCGCTGCGCCACGTGGCTCCGCTGGCCGGCACGGACCCCCTCTGCCCCCTGATGGACCTCATGCCGACGGAGCTGCCGACCCGGCTCGCGCGGGGGCCGCTGAGCCGGGCGGCGGTGCGTGCGGCGGCGCGTCAGTCGCTGGCGGGGTCCGAGGCGCTCGTCTGGCGCGGCCGGGCCGGGATGGCGGGGCCCTCCGTGGCCTACGTGCGGGAGCACCTGGCGGACGTGAAGGCGTGGCTGGCGGCGGGGCGGCGGCTGCGGGTGTGGACCGTCGACGAGCGCGAGGACGCCGATTTCCTCCTCGCCCAGGGGGTGCAGGAGCTCACCACCAACCGTCCGGAGGACGTGCTGCGCTGGGTCCGCGAGCGGGCCGCCGCGCGTCGGGAGCGGGTGCCCACCGGGGCCTGAGGGCGCCGTGCCGCACGCGCAGACGCGGCCTGCGTTGCGTTCCTGCCCGCGCTTGTGGCTATAGTCACGTCCAGGAGCGTGCCCGAGGTCACACCCGACGGCGCGGTCCCCTCGCACCCGCGTCTCGGCTGAGACCTCTCCCGGAGGAGCCCCCATGGCCACCCGTCTGCGTCACCGACTCCTGTCCGCCGCCGCGCTCACCGCGGCCGGCGCCCTGCTCGTCACCGGCTGCGCCCAGAGCCAGCGCGACGGCGGCGGCTCCGGCGGCTCGGGCGGGGGCGACGCCGCCCAAGTGGACGGCTCGTTCATCTTCGCCGCCTCCTCCGACCCGAAGACCCTGGACCCGGCCTTCGCCTCCGACGGCGAGACCTTCCGGGTCTCCCGTCAGATCTTCGAGGGCCTCGTGGGCACGAAGCCGGGCACCGCGGACCCCGCGCCGCTGCTGGCCGAGTCCTGGGAGTCCTCGGAGGACGGCCTGACCCACACGTTCCAGCTGAAGGAGGGCGTGACCTTCCACGACGGCGAGCCGTTCAACGGGGAGGCCGTGTGCGCCAACTTCGACCGCTGGTACAACTTCACGGGCATCCAGCAGTCGGAGACCCTCTCGTACTACTACGGCAAGCTGTTCCGCGGCTTCGCGGACAAGCCCGAGGACGCCGTCTACCAGGAGTGCGAGGCCACCGGCGAGCACGAGGTGAAGATCACGCTGGCGCAGCCGTTCGCGGGCTTCATCTCCTCCCTGTCCCTGCCGGCCTTCGCCATGCAGTCGCCGAAGGCGCTCGAGGAGTACAAGGCGGACGAGGTCGGTGGCACCGCCGAGTCGCCCCAGCTGTCCGAGTACGCCCGGGCCCACCCCACCGGCACCGGCCCCTACAAGTTCGAGTCCTGGAGCGTGGGCGAGGACGTCAAGCTCACCGCCAACGAGGACTACTGGGGCGAGGGCGGCGAGGTCACGGACATCACCTTCCGCGTGATCGACGACCCGGTGGCCCGCCGTCAGGCGCTCGAGGCCGGGGACATCGACGGCTACGACCTCGTGGCCCCCGCGGACACCGCGGCCCTGTCCGAGGCCGGCTTCAACGTGGTGGCCCGCGACCCGTTCACCATCCTCTACCTGGGCCTGAACCAGGAGAAGGAGGAGCTCCAGGACGTCAGGGTGCGCCAGGCGATCGCCCACGCGATCGACAAGGACGCCCTCATCGCGCAGACCCTCCCCGAGGGCACGGAGCCCGCCACCCAGTTCATCCCGAAGTCCGTGAACGGGTACAGCGAGGACGTCACCACGTACGAGCACGACCCCGCCAAGGCCAAGGCGCTGCTCGCCGAGGCCGGCTACCCGGACGGCTTCACGATTGACTTCAACTACCCCACCGGCGTCTCGCGCCCGTACATGCCGACCCCCGAGCAGGCGTTCTCCAACCTCTCGAGCCAGCTGGCCGAGGTGGGCATCACGGTGAACGCGAAGCCGGCCAAGTGGAGCCCGGACTACCTCGACCAGGTGCAGGGCACCTCGGACCACGGCATCCACCTGCTCGGCTGGACCGGTGACTACAACGACACGGACAACTTCGTGGGCGTGTTCTTCGGCCAGGAGAAGCCCGAGTTCGGCTTCACCGACGAGGAGCTGTTCTCCGCCCTCGAGGAGGCCCGCCAGATCCCGACGCTCGAGGAGCAGACGCCGAAGTACCAGGAGATCAACGAGCAGATCTCCGAGATCGTCCCGGCGGTCCCGCTCGCCCACCCGGCCCCGTCGCTGGCCTTCGACAAGCGCGTGGCCTCCTACCCGGCGAGCCCGGTCAACGACGAGGTCTTCAACGAGATCGACCTGACCGAGTGAGCCCGGCGGGCCGGGGACGACCCGCCCCACCGGCGACGACGGCGCCGCGCCCCGGCGCCGTCGTCGCCGGCCCGCCCGCCACCGCCCGTCCCTCGCACCGACCGGCCCGGCCCCCGCGCCGGCATGGAGGCCCCTCGTGCTCAGACTCATCGGCAAGCGCCTGCTGCTGCTGATCCCCACCCTGTTCGGACTGTCCGTCCTGCTGTTCGTGTGGGTCCGCAGCCTGCCCGGCGGCCCCGCCACCGCCCTGCTCGGCGACCGCGCCACCCCCGAGGCCGTGGCCCGGGTGAACGCGGCGTACGGCTTCGACAAGCCGCTGCTCGAGCAGTACGTCACCTACATGGGGCGGCTGCTGCGCGGCGACTTCGGCACCTCGATCATGACGAATCGGCCCGTGGTCGAGGAGTTCGCGGACCGTTTCCCGGCCACGCTGGAGCTCTCGATCTTCGCGATCGTGTTCGCGGTGGTCATCGGCATCCCGCTCGGCTACTGGGCCGCCCGCCATGTGGGCCGGTGGCAGGACGACGTCGCCGTCGTGCTGTCCCTGATCGGCGTGGTGGTGCCCGTGTTCTTCCTGGCGTTCATCCTCAAGTGGGTGTTCGCGGTGAAGCTGGGCTGGCTGCCCACCGACGGCCGACAGGACCCGCGGATCGACGCCACCCACTACACGAACTTCTACGTGTGGGACGGCATCATCACCGCCGAGTGGGACGCGGCCCTGAACGCGCTGACCCACCTGGTGCTGCCCGGCATCGCGCTGGGCACCATCCCGCTGGCGATCATCGCGCGCATCACCCGCGCCTCCGTGCTGGACGTGCAGGACGCGGACTTCGTGCGCACAGCCCGCGCCAAGGGCCTGGCCCCGCGCCTGATCCGGGACCGGTTCATCATGCGCAACGCCCTGCTGCCGGTGAGCACCACGCTCGGCCTGCAGCTGGGCCTGCTGATCTCCGGGGCGGTGCTCACCGAGACGGTGTTCGCGTTCAACGGGATCGGCCGGTTCCTCGCGCAGGCGATCTTCCAGCTCGACTTCCCGGTGCTGCAGGGCTTCATCATCTTCATCGCCCTGCTCTACTCGCTGATCAACCTGGTCGTGGACGTCTCCTACGGCCTCATCGACCCGAGGGTGCGTGTCTCATGAGCGTGAACCTGCCCCCCAGCCCCGGCGGCGGACCCACCGAGCACGCCGTCGAGCACGCGCTGGCGCCCGTCGAGGCCGGGGCGACCCAGGCGACCACCGAGGCCGCCGCGGACACCCGCGGCACCTCCGTGTGGGGCGCCGCGTTCCAGCGGCTGCGCCGCAACCCGGCGGCGATCGCCGGCGCCGTGATCGTGCTGCTCTTCGTGCTCGTGGCCGTCCTCGCCCCGGTGCTGGCCCCGTACGCGGGCACGGCCACACCCGGCATGCGCGAGATCCGCCCCACCCACGTGCCCGGCCCCGGCGAGGTGGCCGGCTACCCGCTGGGCCTGGACCGCTTCGGCGGGGACGTGCTCTCCAAGCTGATCTGGGGCGCGCAGGCCTCGCTGCTCATCGGCGTCGTCTCGACGGCGTTCGGCCTGGCCGGCGGCATGCTGCTCGGCCTGCTGGCCGGCACGTTCGGCGGCTGGGTGGACTCCGTCGTGATGCGCGTCGTGGACATCCTGCTCTCGGTGCCCAACCTGCTGCTGGCGGTGTCCATCGCGGCGATCCTCGGACAGACCCCGTTCGCGGTGATGATCGCGATCGGGGTGGCGCAGGTGCCCGTGTTCGCGCGGCTGCTGCGGTCCTCGATGCTCACGCAGAAGGGGTCGGACTACGTGCTCGCGGCGCAGACCCTCGGCCTCTCGCGCGGGCGGATCACGATGTCCCACGTGCTGCCGAACTCGCTGGGCCCCGTGATCGTGCAGGCCACGCTCACCCTGGCCACGGCCGTGATCGACGCGGCCGCCCTGTCCTTCCTCGGCCTCGGCGGCGGCCGCCCCGAGACCGCCGAGTGGGGCCGCATGCTCACCTACGCGCAGGCCGAGCTGGGCATCAACCCGTGGCTCGCGTTCCTGCCCGGCCTGTGCATCGCCATCACCGCGCTCGGCTTCACCCTGCTGGGCGAGTCCCTGCGCGAGGCCCTCGACCCGACCTCCCGGAGGCGCTGACCATGGACCCCAAGCACGACGACGGCGCGCCCGGCCCCGGCGTGACCCCCGCGGCCGGCGCCCCGCTGCTGGAGATCCGCGACCTGGACGTGGAGTTCACCACCCAGCAGGGCACCGTGCAGGCCGTGGAGGGCGCGTCCCTCACGCTCCCGACCGGGGGCACGCTGGCGATCGTGGGCGAGTCCGGCTCGGGCAAGTCCACCACCGCGATGGCCGCGATCGGCCTGCTGCCCGGCAACGGCCGGGTCACGGCAGGCTCCGTCCGCTTCGCGGGCGAGGAGCTCGTGGGCCTGCCCGAGTCGCGGATGCGCCGCATCCGCGGCCGCCGGATCGGGCTGGTGCCGCAGGACCCGATGTCCAACCTCAACCCCGTGACCCGGGTGGGGCAGCAGATCGGGGAGACCCTGCTGACCCACGGCATGACGACGAAGAAGGACGTGGGGGCCGCCGTCGTCGAGGTGATGGAGCGCGCCGGCATCCCCGAGCCCGCGCGACGGGCCAAGCAGTACCCGCACGAGCTCTCGGGCGGTCTGCGCCAGCGCGTGCTGATCGCCATCGGCCTGGCGTGCCGGCCGCAGCTGCTGATCGCGGACGAGCCGACCTCCGCCCTGGACGTGACGGTGCAGCAGGTGATCCTGGACCAGATCGACGAGATGACCCGCGAGCTCGGCAGTTCCGTGCTGCTGATCACCCATGACCTCGGCCTCGCCGCCGAGCGGGCGCAGCAGCTCGTGGTGATGCACCGCGGACGCGTGGTGGAGTCCGGCGACGCGCGAGCCATCCTCGAGGACCCGCAGCACGCCTACACCCGCTCGCTCGTGGCGGCCGCGCCGTCGGTGGCGGCGGCCCGCCTGCTGCCCGAGGCCTTCGACCCCGCGCCCGCCGCCCTGGCCGAGGACGACACCGCGGCCCTGACCACGGTGGCCCTGGCGAAGCAGGACCTCACCCCGCTGGTGGAGATCCGCGACCTCACGAAGGTCTACCCCGTGCGCGGGCACGAGGACTTCACCGCCGCGAAGGACGTCTCCCTGAAGATCCCGCGCGGCAAGACCGTCTCGATCGTCGGCGAGTCCGGCTCCGGCAAGACGACGACGGCGCGCATGCTGCTCAAGCTGATCGAGCCGACCTCGGGCGAGATCAGCTTCGAGGGCAAGGACGTGCTGGCGCTGAAGGGGGAGGGGCTCAAGGACTTCCGGCAGCGCGTGCAGGCCGTGTTCCAGGACCCCTTCTCCTCGCTCAACCCCTCGTTCACGGTGGGACGGATCATCGAGGAGCCGCTGCAGACGTACCGGCGGGGCAACGCCAGGCAGCGGCGGGCGCGCGTGCTCGAGCTCATGGACCAGGTGGCCCTGCCCTCGCACTTCCACCGCCGGTACCCGGCCGAGCTCTCGGGCGGGCAGCGCCAGCGCGTGGCGATCGCCCGGGCGCTCGCGCTGAACCCCGAGCTGATCGTGTGCGACGAGCCGGTCTCCGCGCTGGACGTGCTCGTGCAGGACCAGATCCTCACGCTGCTGCGCCGCCTGCAGGACGAGCTGGGGCTGAGCTACCTGTTCATCTCGCACGACCTGGCGGTGGTGCGGCTCATCTCCGACTACGTGTGCGTCATGAAGGACGGCCAGGTGGTGGAGGCGGCCAGCTCCGAGGAGGTCTTCACCAACCCCCGACACCCGTACACGCGGCGGCTGCTCGCCTCGATCCCGGGCAACGAGCTGGGGATCGCGGTGGAGGCGGACGGGACGCACGTGTGAAGCACCGCAGAATGATGTGAGCGGCATCGCTCCCGTGCGTGATACTTGCTGCATCACTCGCATCCCCGATCGCAGGAGCATCCCATGGCCCACGCCGTCAACCCCGGGCGCCCCGTGCACAACCCGGACATCGTCGGGTTCACCGACGCCGAACTGAACGAGACGCCGATCCGCCCGCGCTGGAACTCCCTCGGCCCGGGCATCGTCGCCGCGGCCACGGGCGTGGGCGCGGCGGACCTGGTGGCCACCCTGACCGCCGGCTCCCGCTACGGCTACATGCTGCTGTGGGCCGTGGTGCTGGGCGTGATCTTCAAGATCGTGCTCGTGGAGGGGGTGGGCCGCTACTACCTCTCCACCGGCAAGACGATCTTCCAGGGCTGGCGCACCCTCGGGGCCTGGACGTCCTGGTACTTCGGCCCGTACATCCTCATCTGGGGCATCGTGTACGGGGCGACGGCGATGTCCTCCACCGCCCTGCCGCTCGCGGCGCTGTTCCCCGGGGTGGACAGCAAGGTGTTCGCGATCGCCTCGGGCCTGATCGGCCTGGGGCTGGTCTGGCTGGACAGGTACCGGCTCATCGAGTGGCTCATGACGGTGCTGATCGGCGTCATGTTCGTGACGGTGCTGCTCTCCGCGGCGCTGACCGTCCCGAACCTGGGCGAGATCCTCGCCGGTCTCGTGCCGCGCCTGCCCTCCGGCGATCCCCAGGCCATGTTCTACGTGCTCGGCCTGGCCGGCGGCGTCGGCGGCACCATCACGCTCGCGGCCTACGGCTACTGGCTGCGCGAGAAGGGCTGGAACGTCCCGAAGTACCTGAAGGTCATGCGGTTCGACAACGCGACCTCGTACATCCTCACGGGCATCTTCGTGATCGCCACCATGGTCATGGGCGTGGAGCTGCTGCACTCGGCGGGGCTGGCGATCTCCTCGGGCGACAAGGGCCTGCTCGACGTCGGCGACGTGCTGGCCGAGCGCTACGGCTCGGTGTGGTCCACGGTGTTCCTCATCGGATTCTTCGCCGCGTCCTTCTCCTCCCTGCTGGGCGTGTGGCACGGCGTCTCGTTGATGTTCGCGGACTTCTGGACGAACTTCCGCCGGCCCGCCGAGGAGCTGGACCAGGACGACGCGCCGTCGCTGTCCTCGAAGCCCGGCCGCTTCTTCCTGCTGTGGCTGACCCTGCCGCCCATGGCGCTGCTGTTCCTGGACCGGCCGATCTTCCTGATCCTGCTCTACGGCACGCTCGGCGCCCTGTTCATGCCGTTCCTGGCCGTGACCCTGCTGTTCCTCAACAACAAGAAGGACGTGCCGCGGCAGTTCCGCAACGGCTGGGTCCGCAACACCCTGTTGGGCCTGACCGCGGCCGTGTTCGTGGCGATCGGCGTGAACGAGCTGATCAAGGCCCTGCAGCCGGTGCTCGGGGGGTGAGCCGGCGGCGGGGGCGGGGCACACTGGTGCCATGATCGTCGCCTTCTCCGTCGCCCCCTCCGGCCAACCCGCCGACGCCGAGCACCTGCCCGGCGACGCGGACACCGCGTCCGTGCACCGGGCGGTGGCGGCCGCCGTCGCCGTGGTGCGCGCCTCCGGCCTGCCGCACCGCACCTCCTCGATGTTCACCGAGATCGAGGGGGAGTGGGACGAGGTGATGGAGGTCGTGCGCGCCGCCGTGGACGCCGTGTCCCCGTACGGCTCCCGCGTCTCGCTCGTGCTGAAGGCGGACATCCGCCCCGGCCACACCGGCGAGCTGGACGGCAAGCTCGAGCGTCTCGAGTCGGCCCTCGCCGAGGACGAGCAGCGGCGCGCCGCCCCGGCCCCGCACGACGGCGACGCCGGGTGACCCCCCTCCCCGCTGCCCCCGGACGCTTTCGTTCGAGAAACGGCGGCGTGTCGAGGCGCTTTCGTTCGAGACATGGCCGCCGCGCCGGCGGCCCGGAGGAGCAGTCCGTGCCTGAGCCCGTGGCCGTGCGCCCCGCCGCACCCGGGGACGTCGAGGCGCTGCTGCGCGTCAAGGCGCGGTCGTGGCGGGAGGCCTACGGCGCGCTCCTGCCGTCCGCGTACCTGGACGCGATCGAGGCCCGGATCCCGGAGGACGTACCCGCGTGGACCGCGCTGATCGGACCGGACCGTGACCTCTGGGTCGCCGACGACGGCGGCCGGCTGCTCGGCGTGGCGCTCGCGGGCCCGCGTCGCTCGGCGGCGGAGACGGGCCGGACGGGCGCGGACGACGCGGCCGCATCGCCCGCCGACCTGCCCGATGTGGAGCTCATGGTGCTCTACGTCCTGGCCGAGGCGTACGGGACCGGCCTGGGAGCGCGCCTGCTGGACGCCGTCGTCGGGGACCGCCCCGCGATGCTGCGCGTCCTCGCCGAGAATCCGCGGGCCGTGGCGTTCTACGCCAAGCACGGGTTCGCGGCCGTGGGGGCGCCGGAGCCGATGACCGGCCCGTGGGCCGGCCTGCACGAGCAGCTGATGGTGCGCCGTCGCCCGCACGACGGCGGTGCGGCGTGAGTCGCCGGTCATCGGCGCGCCGGGGCCGGGCCGCGGGCGGATCCGCCGGCCCCGCCGGGATCGAGCCGGGCGTCCACGCGATCACCCACGGCACCGCCGAGATCCGCGAGGACGCCTTCGAGCCGGACGCGTTCATCCTCTACGTCAACGGCGTCGAGTCCTCGCCGCTGGACCCCGAGCGCCCCGAACGCATGGCCTTCGAGTACATGCGCTGGGCCGCCGCGGCCGTCCGGGCGCACTGGCCGGAGCCCACGCCGCTGCGGGCCCTGCACCTGGGCGGCGCGGGCTGCGCGCTCGCCCGCTGGGTGGACCACGCGTACCCGGGCTCCCACCAGACCGCGGTGGAGATCGACGCCGGCCTGGCCGCCCTCGCCCGCGAGCGCTTCGGCCTGCCCCGCGCCCCGGCCCTGCGCATCCGCGTGGCAGACGCCGCCGAGGTCCTGGCCACGGCCCACCCGGCCAGCCGCGACCTGATCATCCGCGACGTCTTCGCCCCGGACCCCACGGACCTGACCGGTGCCCGCCACATCACCCCGCCGGGCCTCACCGGCCTGGACGCGGCCCGCGCCGCCGCGCGGGTCCTCGCCCCGGGCGGGCTGTACGTGCTCAACGTGGGCGGCGGGCCGGACCTGACGTCGGTGCGGGCGGACGTGGCTGCCGTCGTCGCCGCGTTCGAGCACGTTGAGGTGATCGCGGATCCGCCCATGCTCAAGGGGCGGCGCCGCGGCAACGTCATCGTGGCGGCCTCGGACGCCCCCGTGGCCCGCCCCGCCGCGGACGCCCCGCCCGGCTCCGACCCCCGCGACCGCCTGGCCCGCGCCCTGCGCATGGACGCCTTCCCGGCCCGGCTCACGGAGGATCCACGCGGCTTCCCCGCGGGCGTCTCGCCCGGGATCACGGGGCTCGTCCCGGGCTCCGAGGCGTAGACGGGCTCCGAGGCGTAGACTGGAGGCACTCGGCCGGGTCCGCCCGGGGCCCGTCGAGTCTGACTCGAGGAGGTCGCCATGTCCGCCCAGACCCAGCCCGCCGCCCCCCGCCGTGAGGACGCACCGCTCGGCGTCCTGGTGGGTGTGGACGGCTCCGACCAGTCCGTCTCCGCCGCCCGCTGGGCCCAGCGCGAGGCCGCCCTGCGCGGCGAGCCGCTGACCCTCGTCACCGCCTACTCGATCCCCGCGTACTGGGGCTACGGCGCGGACGCCGGCGGCGCCGTCCTGGACGACTCCCGCCTCCGCGAGGGCGTGCAGGCCCTCCTGGAGGAGGTCGCCGGCAAGCTCGACGCCGACGGGGTGCGTCCGGAGCTGCGCGTGGAGATCGGCGACGCGGCCGGCGTCCTCGTGGAGCTCTCCGCCGACGCCTCCCTGCTCGTCTCGGGCGCCCGCGGCCGCGGCGGCTTCATGGGTCGCCTGCTCGGCTCGGTGGCCGCCGCGCTGCCCGGCCACGCGCACTGCCCCGTCGCCCTCATCCCCGCCGGGGTCGAGGCCAGTCGCGCGGGGGACAGGACCGCCGTCGTGGTGGGCGTCGACGGTTCCGAGCAGGGCCGTGCCGCCGCTCTCGAGGCCGCTGAGGAGGCCCGCCTCCGCCAGGCGCCGCTGAAGCTCGTGTGCGCCGTCCCGCCCCTGGGCGCGAACGCCGCGTGGCTGGCCGTCAGCCTGGACGAGGAGGCCCGAGAGCGGGAGCTGCGCGAGCGTCTCGACGCCGGCGCCGCGTGGATCCGCTCCGAGTTCCCCGGCCTCGAGGTCCTCACCGAGCTCGTGGACGGCACCCCCGTGGACGTGTTGGTGGACCAGAGCGCCACCGCCTGCCTCACCGTGGTGGGCACGCGCGGTCTGGGCGGCTTCGCCGGTGCGATCGTCGGCTCCACGAGCCGCGGCGTCGCGGACCACGCGAAGGGCCCGGTGCTCGTCGTCCCGTTCCGCGAGGACGTCCGCCTCAGCCGCCGCGCCTCGTTCGGCCCGGTCCAGGACCAGCCGGAGTCCTGACCGGCGTTCAGCCCCAGCCGAGCTCGTGGAGGCGCTCCTCGGAGATGCCGAAGAAATGCCCCACCTCGTGCATGACGGTGACGGTGATCTCGTCCTCGAGCTCGGCGCGGGAGGTGCAATGGCGGGTGAGTGGACCGCGGAACACCACGATCCGGTCCGGCATCTGCCACGCGAACTCGGCGCGCTCGGTCAGCGGCACGCCCTCGTAGAGGCCGAAGAGCTCGGTGGTCGGGTCCTCCCAGCGCTGCGGCTCGTACTCGTCCTCCACCACCACGACGACGTTCGTCAGCAGCCGTGCCAGCTCGTCGGGGATACGGGCGAGGGCCGCGGAGACGGCGTCGTCGAACTCCTGCTCGCTCATCCACGTGGCGGCGGGCTGGTCGGGCGACGGGCGGTGGTCCACGGCGGCTCCTGGGGGTGCGGGGCTCCGCGGTGCGGAGGGCGGCCGGCCGGCGGCCGGACTTGCCGGAGGGTGTGCGGCCACCATAGACTCCCAGGGTCCACCTCGGGAATCTCGACATCGGACCTGCCCCTATCGTCTAGAGGCCTAGGACACCGCCCTTTCACGGCGGCGACACGGGTTCGAATCCCGTTGGGGGTACGCAGAACGGCCGCCCTCGGCGGCCGGAACGGCACGTGGAGCGTGGATTTGCACGACGCTCGGAGGCTCTGCTAGAGTTTCCACTCGTTGCGAAAGCGGCGAGAACAACAGAACATGGCCCTGTAGCGCAGTTGGTTAGCGCGCCGCCCTGTCACGGCGGAGGTCGCGGGTTCAAGTCCCGTCAGGGTCGCTCGGATCGTCCGATCACCGGCATTCGGAAACGGAGTCCGGTGACGCATGGTCCTGGTGACGAAGGTCGCCGGGCTCTGTAGCTCAGTTGGTAGAGCGTACGACTGAAAATCGTAAGGTCACCGGATCGACGCCGGTCGGAGCCACCACTTCGAGAAGGCCCCCCGCAGACGCGGGGGGCCTTCGTCGTCCGGGGCGACGGGCCGCTGACAGACGGCGACGCGGTGGGCACACTGGGTCGATGCCCGATCGCCCCTCCCCCCGCGCGACCGGCGGCGAGACCGCGCTTGTGGTGATCGACGTCCAGCACAGCTACTTCGAGCATCCCGCGCTGGCCGCCCAGCAGGCCGAGCTGACGGCGGCGGTCGTGGAACTGCTCCGGACCGCGCGCGAGGCCGGCCGTCCCGTCTTCCTGGTGCGGACCGAGCACGCGCGGGACCGCTCCACGTGGACGTTGAACATGCTGGCCGACGGCGAGGGCTTCGCCTTCCCGGGCACCCGGCAGGCGGCTCTGCTCGACGGGGTCGCGGCGGCCGCCCCGGACGCCGTCGAGGTCGTGAAGACCCGGGACTCCGCCTTCCACGGCACGGGACTGGCGGCCGAGCTGCGGGGCCGCGGGGTGGATCGGCTCCTGCTGTGCGGCGTCTCCACCCACAGCTGCATCGCCGAGACCGCCACGGCCGCGTTCGCCCTCGACTTCCACGCCGCGATCGCGACGGACGCGATCGCCTCCGAAGAGCCGGCGCTGGCCGCCGCGATGCTCGACTTCCTCCGCGCCGAGATGCGTCAGCCGCTCCTCGGGCAGGACGAGGCACTCACCCTCCTGCGCACCGGCCTCGTCCCCGACCGGGGCTGAGGGGCGGTCACAGGATCTCGACGTCGCCCTCGTCCGTACGCGTGCGGTCCTGGGCGTCCTCCTCGATGTGCATGGCGGCGGACTCCGCATTGCGCAGGGAGTCCGGGGCACGTCCCTCCCCGGCCCGGTGCTGCGGGTCGTCCGAGCCGCCGCGCACGGGCTGGCCGTCGCGGCCGTCCTCCGGCTCGGGGTCGCCGGCGGCGTTGGGATCGGCGAGCAGGTCCGTCTCGAGCTCTCGTTCGTCCTCGCGGTCCTCGAAGGGGACGTCGGTCATGGTGCGGTCCTTCCTCTCGCGGGCGGGCCCGTCCGGCGCCGCCGTCGTCGTGGTGCCCCACACCCTAGTGAGGCCGCCCACGCCTCACCAGGGGACGCCCGCGCCGGGGCCGTGGGCGCGGTCACCCCACCGGGTGAGACCGTCCGCTCGGCCGCGTCTCAGGCAGGGAGCCGGCGTGCGGGACCACGTAAGGTCGGGAGGATGAGCGATCCGACACCGCCCTCGACCGAGCCCATGATCCCCGAGCAACCCGGGAACCATCCGTCCTCGGCGACCGCCCCCGACGCCGGCGTCGCCCCTGCCACCTCCGCCGCGGCCGCCCGCGACCGCGTCCTGCTGCCGTGGGTGTTCTGGCCCTCCGCGGTCATCGTGCTCTCCTTCGTGGTGGCCACACTACTCGCCCCCGAGCAGATGACCGTGGGCATCGGCCTGGTCCAGCAGGCCATCATCACGAACTTCTCGTGGTGGTACGCGCTCGTCGCTCTGTTCTTCGTGCTGTTCTGCGGCTACCTCGCGTTCTCCCGCAAGGGCGGGATCACGCTGGGCAAGCCCGATGAGAAGCCCGAGTTCTCCACGCTGTCCTGGTTCTCCCTGCTCTTCGCGGCGGGCATGGGCATCGGCCTCGTGTTCTTCGGCATGACCGAGCCGCTCATGCACTTCACCGATCCGCGGCCCGACGTGGCGGCCGCCAACCCCACCCAGGCGGAGGCCGCCCAGTCGGCGCTGGCCACCACGTTCCTGCACTGGGGCCTGCAGCCCTGGGCGATCTACGCGGTGGTGGGCGTGGCGGTCGCGCTGGCCATCCACCGGCGCGGCCGTCCCCTCGCGCTGCGCTGGGCCTTCGAGCCGCTGATCGGCGAGCGCCGCGTGCGCGGCGGCTGGGGCCACCTGATCGACAACATCGCCCTCATCGGCACCGTCTTCGGCGTGGCCACCTCGCTGGGCCTCGGGGTCACCCAGATGTCCGCGGGCCTGCGCGCGCTGGGCATCGTGCCCGAGGACAGCCCCTGGCTCGAGTACGCCATGATCGGCGCGGTCACCTGCGTGGTGCTCTACACCGTGGTCTCCGGCGTGGAGCGCGGCATGAAGTGGCTGTCCAACACCAACCTGATCCTGGCCGCCGGCCTGCTGCTGTTCATCGCGATCGTGGGACCCACCGCGTTCCTGTTCAAGGAGATGGTGCAGTCCCTCGGCTCCTACATGCAGTACTTCTTCGCGAACTCGCTCAACGTCTCCGCGTTCTACGGCGCCGAGGGCGACGCGTGGCAGGCCGGCTGGAGCGCGTACTACTGGGGCTGGTGGATGTCCTGGACGCCGTTCGTCGGCATCTTCATCGCCCGCATCTCGCGCGGTCGCACCGTGCGCGAGTTCATCGCCGGCGTGCTGCTGGTGCCCACCATGGTGGGCGTGGTCTGGTTCGGCATCCTGGGCGGCACCGCGATCTTCCTCGAGACCACCCGCCCGGCCGGGTACACCTCCGTGGTGGGCGCGGACGGCGCCATCGACTCGAACACCGCGCTCTTCCAGGTGCTCGAGCAGCTGCCCGCGGGCACGATGCTCGTGGTCGGCGCCATCATCCTCTCGGGCATCTTCTTCATCACCTCCGCCGACTCGGGCTCGCTCGTGATGGGCATGCTCGCCACGGGCGGCGACGTGAACCCGAAGGCCACGGTGAAGATCTTCTTCGCCATCGCCACCTCGCTCATGGCCGCGGCACTGCTGGCCGCGGGCGGCCTGTCCGCGATCCAGGTCCTGGCCATCACCATCGGCCTGCCGTTCTCCGTGCTGATGCTGCTGATCTGCCTGGCCACGTTCCGCTCGCTCGGCTACTCCGTGGCGCGGGTGGAGGCGGTGCGCCGCCAGGCCATGCTGGCCTCCATCAAGGACCGCCTGGGCCTCGAGTCCGACGACGACGAGGTGGTCGACGCCGGCCCCGTGGCGGCCTCGCAGTGGTGGGCCTCGCTCAGCCGGGACCACCAGCAGCGGATCGCCGATGCGGCCGCCGGCGTCCCGGCCTCAGAGGGGCCCCGCCGCCCCCGGCTGCGCCGCCACGAGCACTGACGTCCGGCCTCCCGGGCGACCTCCCGGCCCCGACGAGAACGGCCCCTGTCCCGCGCGGGACAGGGGCCGTCGTCGTCGTGGGGGTCAGTCCTCGTGGGACTGGCGGGTGCGGACCACCGGCAGGGTGCCGGTGCGGTCGTGGGCCGCGGCCGACGTGCGGGTGCCCGTGACGAACCAGGCGAGGGTCAGGACCGCGACCCACACGAGACCGATGATGAGCGCCTGGCGCGAATCCGGGATGGTGGCCATGGTGATCACCACGGTGGCCACGAACGCCAGGCCCAGGTAGGTGCCGACGCCGCCCAGCGGCATGGGGAAGGGGGACGGCTCCGCGCCCTGCTCCGCGACGCGCCTGCGCATGGCGCGGTGGGACAGGAAGATCATGGCCCAGGTCAGCACCACGGCGAACGAGGCGACGCCGGCCACCAGGCTGAAGGCGTTCGGGTCCACGGTGATCAGCACCGCGCCGAGCACCATCACGCCCAGCATCACGGCCACGGACAGCCACGGCACGCCGCCGCGGTTGGTGTGGGTGAAGGCCCGGGGTGCCTGGCCGTCGTGGGCCATCGCGTAGAGCAGGCGACCGGACGCGTAGATGCAGGCGTTGATCGCGGAGACGGCGGCGGTGAGCACCACGAAGTTCAGCAGGTGCGGGGCGAAGGGGACGCCGAGGCCCTCGAAGATCTGCACGAACGGGCTGGCCTTGCCGTCCACCTGGTTCCAGGGGACGAGGGCCATGATGACCGCCATCGTCAGCACGTAGAACAACAGGATGCGGATCGGCACCGTGTTGATGGCCTTGGGCAGCACCTTCTCCGGGTTCTTGGCCTCGCCCGCGGCCACGCCGAGGGTCTCGATGCCGCCGAAGGAGAACGTCACGATGGTGAGCGCGGTCAGCACGCCCAGGATGCCGTGCGGCAGGAATCCGCCGTGGTCCACGAGGTTCGCCAGGCTGGCCTGGGTGCCGTCCGCGGTGGAGGCGCCGGTGAAGAGCAGGATCACACCGCCGAAGATCATCGCCACGATGGCCCCGACCTTCACGAGCGTCAGCCAGAACTCGGCCTCACCGAAGTTGCCGACGTGCGTGAAGTTGATCAGGCCGACCACGAGGATCGTGGGCGCGACCCAGGCCCAGGCCGGGACCCCCGGGAACCAGAACGCCATGTACGTGGTGATGGCGGCGGTGTCCGCGACGATCACGACGGCCAGCTCGAAGACGAAGGTCCAGCCGGTCACGTAGCCGGCGAAGGGGCCGAGATAACGGGAGGCGTAGGCGGCGAAGGACCCGGAGACGGGCTCCCGGAGCGTCATCTCGCCGAGGGCGCGCATCACGAGGAACACGGCGGCGCCCGCGACGAGGAAGGACAGGATCACGCCCGGCCCGGCGGCCTGGATGCCGCCGGCCGAGCCGTAGAAGAGGCCGGTGCCCACCGCCGTGCCCAGGGCGATGAACATGATGTGCCGCTGGCTCAGGCCGCGGTGCAGCTGCCCGCGGTCCGCGGTGGCCGCGCCGGTCTCGGCGACGCGGGAGCCGGAGGGGGAGGTGCTCACGTGAAGTCTCCGCTCGAAGGGGGGGTGGATCAGGACACGCCATGGTGACTCGTGATACAGCGTTCATGCCACTTTGTCCGGTGTGATGCAAGTCATCGTGGACGTTACGTCGCGTTCGTCCGGCCAGGCCGGATGATGTGACCTCGCCCACCGCGGATTCCCCGCGGAAGGTCCGTGGCGCCCCGGCGGGTCCCGGGGCGCGCCGGGCTCAGTCCATGAGCAGCCACGCGGCGGCGTCGTGCGCGAGCCGCCCGTCCTGCACGGCCTCCGCCTCCTCGAGGGAGAACAGGGCCCGGGAATGGTTCGCGGGCAGGTCGACGGGCTCGGTCGACAGGTTCGCCATCACGAGCACGGTGCGCGCCGGGATCGGCTCGCCCGAGCCCAGGTGCCGGCCACCGCCCGAGGTGACCGTGAACGCCAGCACGCCGCGTGTGGGGTCGTGGTGCTCGGACCACGCGAACGTGCCCGTGCCCAGGTCGAGCTCGCCGCGGATCTGCAGCAGACGCCGGTACAGCTCGAACACGGAGCCCTCGACGCCGACCTGCCGGTCCGCCGCCAGCGCTCGGAAGGACGCGGGCTGGGGCAGCCACGGCGCGGCGACGCCCTCGGCGGCGGACGCGGGGCCGTCGTCGTCCGCGGGGGTCGAGAAGCCGTAGGACGGCTCGTCGGCGGCCCACGGCAGAGGGATGCGGCAGCCGTCGCGGCCGGGCTCCTTGCCGTCCGTGCGGAAGAAGTACGGGTCCTGGCGGTGCTCGGCGGCGAGGGTGGTGTGCTCGGGCAGGCCCAGCTCGTCGCCCTGGTAGATGTACGCGGAGCCGGGCAGGCCCAGCTCCACCATCGCGGCGGCGCGGGCCCGACGGCGACCGACCGCCTCGTCTGGCTGCTCGTCCTCGGCCGTGATGCCGGCGGGGTAGGAGCTCGGGTCGGCGAGGCCGTAGCGGGAGGCGTGGCGCACCGTGTCGTGGTTCGAGAGCACCCAGGTGTTCGGGGCGCCGACCCGGCCGGCCTGCTCGAAGGACCGGTCGATCGCGTGGGTCAGCGAGGCGGCGTCCCAGCCGGCCATGAGGTAGGTGAAGTTGAAGGTCTGGTGCATCTCGCCGGGGCGGACGTACCGGAACATCCGCGAGAGCGGGGCCACCCACGCCTCGGCCACCATCATCGGCTCGTGGTCGTAGGAGTCCAGGACCCGCCGCCAGTCCCGGTAGACCTCGTGGACGCGGTCCTGGTCCATGAACGGGGTGAGCGGCTCGAAGGTGTCCGGGTCGAACGTGGGGTCGGCGTCCTCGCCCGCGTCCGTGACCATGCCCATGCGGGAGTGCTCGGCGTCCGGGTAGCCGGGCTGCTTGATGAGCCCGTGGGCCACGTCCACTCGGAAGCCGTCCACGCCGCGGTCCAGCCAGAACCGCAGGATGGAGCGGAACTCCTCGCGCACCTCCTCGTTCTCCCAGTTCAGGTCCGGCTGCGTGGTGTCGAACAGGTGCAGGTACCACTGGCCCGGGGTGCCGTCCGCCTCGGTCACGCGGGTCCAGGCCCCGCCGCCGAACGTGGACTCCCAGTTGTTGGGGGGCAGCTCGCCGTGCTCGCCGCGGCCCTCGGCGAAGTGGTAGCGGGCGCGCTCGGGGGAGCCGGGGCCGGCGGCCAGGGCGGCCTGGAACCACGCGTGCTCGGACGAGGTGTGGTTCGGCACGAGGTCCACGACCACGCGGATGCCGGCCTCGTGCGCGGCGGCGATCATCTCGTCCGCGTCCGCGAGCGTGCCGAACCGCGGGTCCACGGCGCGGTAGTCCGCGACGTCGTAGCCGGCGTCGTGCTGCGGGGAGAGGTAGAAGGGCGAGAGCCAGATCGCGTCCACGCCGAGCTGGGCCAGGTAATCGAGGCGCGAGGTGACGCCGCGCAGGTCGCCCATGCCGTCCCCGTCCGCATCCGCGAAGGAGCGCGGGTACACCTGGTAGATCACGGCGTCCACCCACCATGGCGTGACGGGCCGGTTCCGGGCTTCCGAGGGCGGGGTGCTCAGGCGCTGCGTGGTCATGGGATCCACCCTAGGCCCGACACCGGAGTGCGCGCCCCGCGTGGGCGGCGTCGGCGGCGTGGTGTGCGTCTCGGGCGCCCGGGGCAGCCCCACCCCGGTGCGCCGGGCCGGCTCAGGTCAGCCGGGCCAGCATCCCGACGGTGGCCCAGCGGCGGTTCAGCCGTTCCTGCGCGACGCCGGCGGTCGCCTCGTCACCCTCCTCGAGGGCGTCGATGAGCGTCCACAGGTCGAAGACGGAGTCGTCCGGCCACACATGCCGCGTGAGGCCGCCGTAGTCCAACTCCACCCACGAGTCGGGGTGGAACGCGCCGAGCCACTCCACCATCACCGTGAGCTCACCGATCAGCTCCGCATCCGGGGCGTGCCGCGCGAGCACCGCCGCCGCGTGCCCGGCCCGCTCCCGGGCGGCCACGATCGGCGCGCGCCGGTACGCCGTGCGCTCGCCGTCCACGAGGCGCTGCACGGCCTCCTCGGGGTCGAACACCGTGAGCCAGCCGTGCGGCACACCCCACGTGGCGGTGCGCGTCTGCACGCGGTGGTGGTCCGACGCGCCGTCCTCGCCGTGCGGGTCCTCGCCCGCCGCGTCCGGGTCGGGGGAGAGGCCCCACTCCTCCTCGAGCGCCACGAGGGCGCGGCCGCGGTTCATGGCCCGCGCTGCCGGCGGGATGGCGGCCTCGTGCAGCCGCGGCAGCATCGTCTCCTCGAGCACGGCCGCGGCCATCTCGGCCCGCAGGCCCCGCTCGTCCGGGCAGTAGAACGCGGAGCGGTGCTCGTCCTGCAGGACCCGCACCAGGTCGTCCTCACCGGGCTCCGGGAACGGGTCGGCCACGGGCCGGGCCAGGCGACGCCGGGCCCGCTCCGCCGCCTCGGCCTCCACCTCGGCGCGCGTGCGGTGGCCGCCGGCGATCAGTCGCGCCTGGACCGCGTCCGGGAACGCGGCCAGCGGCTGGAAGACGCGCAGGTGCGCGGTGCCGCGCGCGACACCCGGGGGCGGGCCGTCGTCGTCGTGGGTCATCGCGGGCTCGTCCGTGGTTCAGCCCAGCTCGACGACCACGGGCGCGTGGTCCGAGGCGCCCTTGCCCTTGCGCTCCTCGCGGTCGATCCAGGCGTCCGTGACCGTCCGTGCGAGGGCGGGGGAGCACAGCTGGAAGTCGATGCGCATGCCCTTCTTCTTGGGGAAGGCCAGGCCCGTGTAGTCCCAGTACGTGTACACGCCGGGGCCGGGGTGGCGCGGGCGCACCACGTCCACCAGCCCGGCGTCCTCGAACGCGCGGAACGCCGCGCGCTCGGGCGGGGAGACGTGCGTGTAGCCCTCGCGCTGGAACAGCTCGATGTCCCACACGTCCTCGTCCTGCGGAGCGATGTTCCAGTCGCCGGTCAGGGCGAGCCGGGTGTCCGGGTCCTCGGCGAGGCGAGCGGCCGCGTGCTCCTGGAGCACGCGCAGCCACTCGAGCTTGTAGCCCATGTGCTCGTTCTCCAGGCCGCGCCCGTTGGGCACGTACAGGCTCCACAGGCGGACCGGGGCGACGCCGTCGGCCGCCTCGGCGCCCACGGTCGCCCCGATGGCGCGGGACTCCTCCTGCGGGTCCACGCCGCCCTTGCCGAAGTGCGGCTGGCCGGGGAAGCCGCGCTGCACGTCGCTCAGGCCGACGCGGGAGGCGATGGCCACGCCGTTCCACTGCGAGGTGCCGTTGTGCACCACCTCGTAGCCGGCGCGCTCGAAGAGCTCCCACGGGAAGTTCTCGTCCCGGCACTTGGTCTCCTGGATGGCCAGGACGTCGATGTCATGGCGCTCGAGGAAGGCCTCGACGCGGTCGGCGCGGGCACGGAGGGAGTTGACGTTCCAGGTGGCGATCTTCACCCGGCCAGGCTATCGAAGGGCGCGGACACCGTGGGATCGGCGCCTCAGCGCCACCAATCGTCGTGGATCGTCACCGGCGTGGTGCGCTTGTGGCGGCTGCGGAGCCAGATGCCCTCGAGCTTCTCCGCGACCTCGGTAGGGACGTCCTTGCCCTCGAGGTAGTCGTCGATGTCCTCGTACGTCATCCCGAGTTCGGCCTCGTCCGTCTGGCCCGGCGTGCCGTCCAGCAGGTCCGCGGTGGGCACCTTGTTCCACAGGGGCTCGGGGGCTCCGAGTTCGCGGCCCAGCGCCCGCACCTGCCGCTTGTTCAGGCCGGCCAGCGGCAGGACGTCCGCGCCGCCGTCGCCGAACTTCGTGTAGAAGCCCGTGATGGCCTCCGCCGCCTGGTCCGTGCCGATCACCAGCTGCCCGTGGGCGCCGGCCACCGCGTACTGGGCCGTCATGCGGATGCGGGCCTTCACGTTGCCCTGGTTGTAGTCCGAGATCGGCTCCCCCACCGCCTCGGCGAAGGCGGCGGCCAGACCCTGCACGGCCTCCGCGATGTTCAGGGTGACGTCCTGATCCGCACCCACGAAGTCCATGGCCGCCCGGGCATCCGCCTCGTCGTGCTGCACCTTGTAGGGCAGGCGCACGGCGGTGAACCGGGGGTTCTCGCGGGAGGGCACGACGTCGGCGCCCACCCCCGCCTCACCCGGCGGAGTGGTGTCGGGGCCGCCCAGGGCGACGGCGTCCGTGACGCCGAGCTGGGCGCGGCGACGCTCGACGGCGAGCTGGGCCAGCCGGCCGCCCACGGTGGAGTCCACGCCGCCGGAGATGCCCAGGACGAAGCCGGACGCGCCCGTGGCCGCGAGGTAGTCGGCGAGGAAGGCCACGCGCCGTTCGACTTCGGCCGCGGGGTCGATCTCAGGGAGGACGCACTGCTCGGCGATGATCCGCTGCTGGAGTTCACGCATGCCGGTCAGCGTAGGACCGGCGCCGCGCACGGGGACAGGGGCGACCGGCGACGGCGGCTCACGCGTCCGGGTGCCCCAGGTTGCGGGCGATGCGGCGCAGGACGCGGACGGCGTCGTCGATCTGGTCCCGCGGGACGTCCGCCGTCGCCTCGGCACGCAGGGCCTCGACCGCCTCGCCGACGCGGGCGCCCGCGGTGCGGCCCGTGGCGGTGAGGGTGTAGAGGTCGCCCTCGACCGTCACCCAGTGGGACTCGACCAGCTCCTCGATCTGACCGGACACCGCGCCGCGCTGCTCCTCCTCGAAGCCGGCCTCGAGCTCGGCACGGGACTGCGGGGCCACCGTGAGGGTGTTCAGCAGCTGCCACTGGGCGCGGGTCAGGCCGTGCTCCTCGAGGCTCTCGGCCACGCGCGCCGCGATCAGGCCCTCGGTGAGGGTGAGCCAGTGCGCCAGGGGCAGGCCGGAGGGATGCTGGACGGGGGCGTCGTCGTGCGGGATCTCGCTCATAACCCGAGCCTAGCCAGGCCGGGACGGAATCGGCAGGGGTGGCCGGGCTCGCACTAGCATGGGCGGCATGACCGACGCGCAGACCCCCACCGTCCCCACGCCCGAGCAGGACCGCGAGCGGCTCAAGCAGCTCATCCAGGAGCTGGCCGTGGTGCACGGCCGGGTGACCCTGTCCTCCGGCAAGGAGGCGGACTACTACGTGGACCTGCGTCGTGTCACCCTGCACCACGAGGCCGCCCCACTGATCGGCCGCGTGATGCTGCGCCTGCTCGAGGAGAACGGGATCGAGTTCGACGCGGTGGGCGGCCTGACCATGGGCGCCGACCCCGTGGCCACCGCGATGATGCATCAGGCCGGCACCGTGGGCCGCGCGCTCGACGCGTTCGTGGTGCGCAAGGCGCAGAAGTCGTACGGCATGGGCCGGCAGGTGGAGGGCCCGGGCGTGGACGGGCGCCGCGTCGTCGTGCTGGAGGACACCTCGACGACGGGCGGCTCCGCGCTGACCGCCGTCGAGGGCGTGCGCAACGCGGGCGGCGACGTCCAGGCCGTGGCCGTGATCGTGGACCGCGCGACCGGCGCCGCCGAGCGCGTGGCCGAGGAGGCGGGGGTGCCGTACCTGTACGCGTTCGGCAAGGACGAGCTCGGCCTCGACTGAGCCTCGGACTGCCCCGCGCGCCGCCCGCCTAGAGCCAGTCCGCGCGCTTGAACAGCACGAACAGCGTGAGGGCCACCGCCAGCATGAGTCCCAGGGCGAACGGATAGCCGAACGTCCAGTGCAGCTCGGGCATGCCGTCGAAGTTCATGCCGTAGACCGAGCCCACCAGCTGCGGCGCGAAGATGATCGCCGCCCAGGACGAGATCTGCTTGACCTGCTCGTTCTGGGCGATCGACTGCTCGGACAGCCGCTTCGACGCCAGCGTCGAGTCCAGCTCGAGGGCGCTGTGGAGCATCTGGCGCATGGTCGTCACGCGCTCGTTGATCTGGACGGTGTGGTCGTGGACGTCACGCAGGCGGCGCAGGTTCTCCACCTCGAGGCGCGCCTGATCGCTGAGCTCCTCGTCCTCCCAGGCGTGGGCGTCGTCGCGCCGGGGCAGGCCGTCGGCGTCGAGGCGGCGGGTGTCCTCGTGCAGGCGGGTGCGCACCTCCTCCTGGAGCTGTTCCACGATGGACGGCAGCGCGCGGATGGCGTGCTGGAAGTTCAGCACCTCGCGGGAGAGCTGGTAGATGCGCCGGGAGACGTGCCCGTCGCCGGCGAAGACCTGGCCCTCGATCTCCTCGATGTCCTGTTCGAGGCCGTCGGCCACGGGGAAGTAGTCGTCCACGACCCGGTCCAGGATCTCCAGGGTGACCTGCCACGGCCCCATCGCGAGGCGCTCGCGGCCCTCCGTCTCCAGGAACCGACGCACGGCGGCCAGGTCCGGCTCCTCCGCGTGACGCACCGTCACCACGTAGTGCTCGCCGGTGAAGACGCTCAGCTCGCCGAACTCCACGGTCTCGGTGCGGTCGATGTAGCGGGCCGGGTGCAGGACCATGAACGAGTCCTCGCCGTAGCGGTCCAGCTTGGCGCGCTCGCCCCCGGTGAGGGCGTCCTCGACGGCGAGCGGGTGCAGGCGCAGCTCTTCCGCGACCGCTTGGAGCTCGGCCATGTCCGGGCGGTACAGGCCCAGCCAGGCCATGCCGCCGGTGCGCTCGCACGCCTCCCAGGTGTCTTCGAGGGTGGAGGGGGCGTGGACGCGCCGCCCGTCCACGTACACGGCGTTGTCGATCATGCTCACCCGGACATTCTCCCCGACGGCGGCCCCCGGCGGATTCCAGGATGCGCGCGCTACGGTGGCGCCATGAAGACTCCGCGTCATGCCCCGCCCGTCGTCCGCGACGGCAAGACCCTGCTCCCCGCCCACGCCGTCTCCACGGCCCCGGTCACCGCATTCGGTCTGATCGGCGGCTACCTGACCGCCCGTGAGACCGGCATCCGGCCGCTCGGCGGTGTCGTGCTGGCCACCGCCGGCCTGTATGCCGGCCGGACGTGGTTGGCCACGCGTGGGCCGGCCGTCACCGGGGGCCTGGCCGCCCTGTACCTCGGCGGCTTCGGCGCCTCCCACCCGCTGGCCAAGAAGATCGGTGCGTGGCCGGCGGTGCTCTCCGTGGCCGCGGTGTCCGCCGGGGCCGCCTGGGCCGCCGTCGACCGGTCCGAGGCCGGCCGCTGAGCGAGCCCGCGCCGGCCGAGGACGGCGCCGCGCCCCGCGAGGTCGGCGTGGGCCCGTGGACCGGCCCGTGGCCGGAGGACCCCCGCTACGACCCGGAGCTGCTCGCGCACGGCGACCGCCGCAACGTGCTCGACCACTACCGCTATTGGAGCCTCGAGGCGATCGTCGCGGACCTCGACGCGCGGCGCCACCCGTTCCACGTGGCCATCGAGAACTGGCAGCACGACCTGAACATCGGCACCGTCGTGCGCACCGCCAACGCGTTCAACGCCGCCGGGGTGCACATCATCGGGCGGCGCCGCTGGAACCGGCGCGGCGCCATGGTCACCGACCGCTACCTGCACGTGCGCCACCACGAGACGGTGGAGGCGTTCACGGAGTGGGCGGCGGGGGAGGGGCTGCCCGTGCTCGGCGTGGACCTGTTCCCCGAGTCGGTGCCGGTGGAGACCTTCGACTTCCCGCGCGCCTGCGTGCTCGTCTTCGGGCAGGAGGGGCCGGGGCTCTCTGCGGAGGTGCGGGCGGCGTCGAGCGCGGTGCTGTCCATCGCGCAGTACGGCTCCACCCGCTCGATCAACGCGGGCGTGGCCGCCGGCATCGCGATGCACGCGTGGATTCGGCAGCACGCGGCCGTCCCCTGAGTCCGGCGCGAGCCAGACGATTCCGCGCTGAAAGGAGCCTCTGGACCGCAGATTCGTCTGGCTCGCCGCGCAGAACGGCGCAGGACCGCGCAGGACCGCGCCGACGACGTGCGGCGTGACGGCCTCAGCCCGCGAAGGGCCGGACCGGCAGGCCCGTCACCCCCGGGCGGACGGCGAACAGGGCCCCGGCCAACGGGTCCTCGCCGCGCTCCATGTTCTCCCAGGAGGTGGTGATGTAGAGGGTGCCGAGGTCGTCGCCGCCGAAGGTGCAGGCCGTGGTCTTCTGCACGGGCACCTCGACCACCTCGTCGAGCGTCCCCTCGGGCGTGTACCGGTGGATCTGCCCGTGGCTGATCACGGCCACCCAGATCCCGCCCTCGGCGTCCACGGTGAGTCCGTCCGGCTTGCCCTCCCCGTCGAGCACGTCCACGAGCACGCGGCGGTTCGTCAGGCCCTCCTCGCGGGAGTAGTCGAACACGGCCACCTGCCGTGTGGGGGTGTCGTTGTAGTAGGCCCGTGTGCCGTCCGGGCTCCACTCGAGGCCGTTGGACGTCGTCGCGCCGGTCAGCACGACGTCCACCTCGCCGGCGCCGCCGTCGGGTCCGGGGGCGAGCCGGTAGAGGTTCGCGGCGCCGGGGGTCTTGGCGTACGCCATGGTGCCGCAGTAGAACCGGCCGTCCGGGTCGCAGCCGCCCTCGTTCATGCGGATCCCGGCGTCCGCGCCCCACAGCTCGGGCAGCGTCGTCAGCTCGCCCTCGGGCGAGATCAGGGCGAAGCCCCGCTCCACCGCGACGACGGCGCCGCCCCCGGCACGCGGGCGCAGCGCGGCGGCCACGTCGCCGACGTGCGTGCGGTCCACCGTCCCGTCGGCGCGCAGGGACAGGACGTCCCCGGCGAGCATGTCCACCCAGCGCAGGCCGCCGCCGGCGGTCACGCCCTCGGCGGCGGCGCCCCAGGAGGCGGCCCAGACGGGGCCCTCGCCGTGGTAGGCGATGGGATCGGTGACCTGCTCGGCGCGCATGACTGCTCCTTCGGTGGGCGGGACGGTCCTGGCCCCGACGCTAGCCGAGGCTCAGAACCACCCGCACGAGTCGGCGGTCCAGCGGTCGGCGAGGGTCGCGTCCAGGAACGCCCCCATCCGCGGCAGGGAGGCCACGTGGCCGCCCACGTGGGTCGGGGTGAGGAGCGGGTCGAAGCGCACCCGCGCGCCCTCCGCGCACCAGCGGCGGCCCAGGTCGCGGCCGGCGCGGTACGGGATGACGTCGTCCGTGACGGAGTGCGCGATCATCACCGGCACATCGGGACGGCGGCCCTGCGCGCCGATCCGCTGCTCGGCGAGGATCCCGGCCAGCTCGGCGTCGGAGCGGACGAGCTCAGGGAAGTCCTGCCCCGTGTGGGTCAGCGTGGCGGAGTCGAGGTGCGCGTAGGCGAGGCTGCCTGCCAGGCAGGTCTCGGCCGCGCCGTCGAGGGCCGTCAGGCCGGTCTCGTTGAGGTGCGTGGCCGGGTCCACGTCGTACGCGGCGAGCTGCCCGGCCATCGCGTAGAGCAGGAAGGCCGCGTAGAGACCGCCGTCGATCCGGCCCGCGACCTGCACGAGGTCGGCCGGCGGGGCGCCCGCGTAGGCGCCCTTGAGGTCCAGCTCCGGGGCGTAGTCGGGCGCGAGCTCGGCCGCGGCCGCGGCCGCCCCGCCGCCCTGCGAGTAGCCCGCGAGCGCGACCGGCGCGGTCGCGGTGACGCCCGACCCCGCCACCTGGGCGGCCGCGCGCACCGCGTCGAGGACGGCGTGCGCCTGGGCCTCCCGGACCATGTAGGTGTGCGTGCCCGGGGTGCCCAGGCCCTCGTAGTCGGTGACCACCACGGCGTGGCCGCGGCTCAGCAGGGACGTGATCCCGACGCCCTCGTACTGCACGCCGGTGGAGAGGGTGCGGGAGGGGGCGCAGCGGTCCGCCGCGCCCTGGGTGCCCACCGCGTAGCCGATCACGGGGCGCTCGCCGGCGCCCGTCCACGGGGCGGTGGGGGTCAGCACGGTGCCGGTCACGGCGATGGGTCGGCCCTGGGCGTCCTGCGAGGCGTACATGATGCGCGTGGCGTGCGCCGGCACCTGCACCAGTCGCACCGGGTCCAGGTAGAAGGCGGTGGGCTCGGTGCGGATCAGGGCGCCGGGGGTCGAGGGCAGGGTGGTGGGCGGCAGGTAGAAGGGGTCGTCGGCCGAGGCGGCCGCCAGGGCGTCCCGGGCCGCGTTCCAGCGGGCGTCCTCGGCCGTCGTGGCCGGCTGCGAGAGGTCCTCGACGGCGGAGCTCACCTCCGGCGCGTCGGGGGCCGGGGCGGACTCCTGGGCCAGGGCCGCGTGCGGCGCGCCGAACCCGGCGACGACGGCCACGGCGGCGGCCAGGGCGAGGGGGCGGGAGGGGCGGCGTACGGGGGCCATGGTGGTCTCCGGTCTCTGGGATGCAGATGTGACGCATCTCACCCTAGGCCAGCGACGGGGCCGTGCCCAGGTTGGCGTCGCCGTCGGGCCCGGGGCCCTGGGGCGGGTCCGGCCGCGCGGATAGGATGAGCCCGAGGGTGTCGCGCCCGCCGCGCTCCCCCGCCTGCCTGAGTCGACGACGCCTAGGAGCTGCAGCATGCCCATCGCATCCCCGGAGAAGTACGCCGAGATGATCGACGCCGCCAAGAACGGCGCCTTCGCCTACCCGGCGATCAACGTCACCAGCTCCCAGACCCTGAACGCCGCCATCCGCGGCTTCGCCGAGGCCGGCTCGGACGGCATCATCCAGGTCTCCACCGGCGGTGCCGCCTACTTCTCCGGCTCCTCCGTGAAGGACATGGTCGCCGGCTCGCTGGCGTTCGCCGCGTTCGCGCGCGAGGTCGCCAAGAAGCACTCCGTGAACATCGCCCTGCACACGGACCACTGCCCCCAGGACAAGCTCGAGGACTTCGTCCTGCCCCTGCTGGACGCCTCCGAGGCCGAGGTGAAGGCCGGGCGCGACCCGATCTTCAACTCCCACATGTGGGACGGCTCCGCCGAGACCCTCGAGGAGAACCTGCGGATCGGCCGCGAGCTGCTCGCCCGCACCCACGCCAACAAGCAGATCCTTGAGGTGGAGATCGGCGTCGTGGGCGGCGAGGAGGACGGCGTGGCCCACGAGATCAACGAGAAGCTCTACACCACCGTGGCGGACGGCATCGCCACGGTGGAGGCACTCGGCCTCGGCGAGAACGGTCGCTACCTCACCGCGCTGACCTTCGGCAACGTGCACGGTGTCTACAAGCCGGGCAACGTGAAGCTGCGCCCGGAGATCCTGCAGGAGATCCAGCAGGCCGTGGGTGAGAAGTTCGGCAGGGAGCGCCCGTTCGACCTCGTGTTCCACGGCGGCTCCGGCTCCGCCGCCCAGGAGATCGCCGACTCGGTGGAGTACGGCGTCGTGAAGATGAACGTGGACACGGACACCCAGTACGCGTTCACCCGACCCGTGGCCGGGCACATGTTCGAGAACTACGACGGCGTCCTGAAGGTCGACGGCGAGGTCGGCGACAAGAAGCAGTACGACCCCCGCGTGTGGGGCGCCAAGGCCGAGGAGGCCATGGCCGCCCGCGTGGTCCAGGCCTGCACCGAGCTGAACTCGGCCGGCAAGAGCATCGGCTGACCCCGCCGTCCGCCGCGCCGGCCCGCACCCTCGCGTGAGGGTGCGGGCCGGCGTCGTCCTCAGCCCTCCCGCTCCTCCTGGGCCTGGAGGAACTCGAAGACCTCACGCTCGTCCACACCGGGGAAGGTCTGCGTGGGCATGGCCGCCAGCAGATGCGCGTGCATGCGGGCCGCGGGCCACACGTGCCCGCCCCACGCGGCCTCGAGCTCGGGGTCGGGGCGGCGGCAGCAGCGCGGATCGGGGCACGTGGAGGTGACCCGGTGGCGGGTGTCCGCGCCGCGGAAGTGCCGGGCATGCTCGAACGGGGTGCCCACGGAGAGGGCGAACAGCCCGTCGGGGCCGTTCTCGATCATCGAGGTGCACCAGAACGTCCCGTTGGGCGAGTCCGTGTACTGCGTGTGGGCGCGGAACCGGTCGTTGCGGGAGAAGGCCTGCCGTGCGCCCCACTTCCGGCACGCCTGCTGGCCCTCGATCGCACCGGTGTGGTCGGCGGGGAACACGATCCCGTCGTTCTCGTAGGCCTTGTGGATCACCCCGGTCTCGTGGACCTTCTGGAAGTGGCAGCGGATGCCCAGGTCCACGGTGGCCAGGTTGGTGAACCGGTGCGCGGCGGCCTCGTAGGAGACGCCGAACGCGTCCTTCAGGTCGTCCACGGACAGGTCCCGGCGCTTCTGGGCGGCCCGCAGCAGCGACGACGCCGCCCGCTGCGGCATGAGCAGCGCGCCCGCCAGGTAGTTCACCGCCACACGCTGGGCGAGGAAGTCCTCGTAGTCCCGCGGCTCGCCGTGGCCCAGGACGGCGGCGGCGAGGGCCTGGAGCACCACGGTGCGGCGGTCATGGTCTGAGGAGCGGGAGCCGCTGATGTGGATGCGCCCGTGCTTGAGGTCCGTGACGGAGCGCGTGGAGTGCGGCAGGTCCGGGACGAAGCGCAGGGTGAAGCCGAGGTGCTCGGCCAGCTCCGAGACCGCGTGCAGGCCCAGCGGCCCGCCCGTGTGGCCGATCGCGTCGAGCAGCCGATGCGCCTCGGCCTCGAGGTCGGGGTAGTGGTTGTCCACCGCGCGCATCCGGGCGCGCAGCTGGGCGTTGGCGCGGCGCGCCTCCTCGGGGGTGGCGGCCTGCTCCTCCAGGCGACGGCGCAGCTCGGCCTCCAGCCCCGCGATCACCTCGAGGACCTCGGTGGGGGTGCGGGGCCCGATGCGCAGCGGGGGCAGGCCGAGGGAGGCGTAGTGCTCCGAGCGCGCGAACCGTTCGACCTCGATCTCCAGTTCGGCCCGCCGGGTGGGGGCCCGGCCGGTGAGCAGGTCCTCGACCGGCACGCCCAGGACCTCGGCGATCCGCTGGACCAGCGAGAGCCGCGGCTCGCGGCGGGCGTTCTCCACGAGGGACAGGTGCGAGCCGCTCACTCCCGTGTGCTCCGCGAGCTGGTCCAGGGTGAGGCCGGCCTGCTTGCGCAGGTGCCGGACGCGGCGGCCCAGCGCGACGGCGTCCACGGTCGCGCTGTCCTCGGGAAGCGGGCGGGTCATCATGCGCGGAACTGTAGACGGAACCGGGGAGGAGATCACGTGTTTCGGAAAGAAAGTCACATTCTTGACAAGCGGGGGGCCGTTGCCGTGATCCAGACCACACCGGGGCGCAAGGACTGTCACGTTCTGACCCAGTGGCAGGAACGGCCGGAGTTTCCACCGATTTTGTGCTCCAGAGGGCCTTGCCCGGGGCCAAGGTGGATGTCAACGGCAGCGACGGACACGTCGCACCGAACCCTTCACGAACCGGACCGATCCTCAGGAGGACGTCATGACCACCCAGCCCCACCACTCCACTCCCGCCTCCGCCGAACAGCTCCAGCACGACTGGGACAACAACCCCCGCTGGGCCGGCGTCGAGCGCAGCTTCACCGCCGAGGACGTCGTCCGTCTCCGCGGCCGCATCCAGGAGGAGCACACGCTGGCCCGCCGCGGCGCCGAGAAGCTGTGGACCCAGCTGAAGGACGAGAACGCCCGCGGTGAGTTCACCAACGCCCTCGGCGCCCTCACCGGCAACCAGGCCGTCCAGCAGGTCAAGGCCGGGCTGCGCGCCATCTACCTCTCCGGCTGGCAGGTCGCCGCGGACGCCAACCTCTCTGGCCACACGTACCCGGACCAGTCCCTGTACCCGGCCAACTCCGTGCCGCAGGTGGTGCGCCGCATCAACAACGCCCTGCTGCGCGCGGACCAGATCGAGCACGCCGAGGGCGTCAGCAGCGTCGAGGACTGGCTCGTGCCGATCGTGGCCGACGCCGAGGCCGGCTTCGGCGGCCCGCTCAACGCCTACGAGCTCATGAAGTCGATGATCACCGCCGGCGCCTCCGGTGTGCACTGGGAGGACCAGCTGGCCTCCGAGAAGAAGTGCGGCCACCTCGGCGGCAAGGTGCTCATCCCCACCGGCCAGCACATCCGCACGCTCAACGCCGCCCGCCTGGCCGCCGACGTCGCCGACGTGCCCAGCGTGATCATCGCCCGCACCGATGCCGAGGCGGCCACCCTGATCACCTCGGACGTGGACGAGCGCGACGCCGAGTTCATCACCGGTGAGCGCACCGCGGAGGGCTTCTACAAGGTCCGCAACGGCGTCGAGCCCTGCATCGCCCGCGCCAAGGCCTACGCCCCCCACGCGGACCTGATCTGGATGGAGACCGGCACGCCGGACCTCGAGCTGGCCCGGAAGTTCGCCGAGGCCGTCAAGGCCGAGTTCCCGGACCAGATGCTGGCCTACAACTGCTCGCCGTCCTTCAACTGGAAGAAGAACCTCGACGACGACACCATCGCCAAGTTCCAGCGCGAGCTGGGCGCCATGGGCTACACCTTCCAGTTCATCACGCTGGCCGGCTTCCACGCCCTGAACCACTCGATGTTCGACCTGGCCAAGGGATACAACGAGCGCCAGATGTCCGCGTACGTCGAGCTGCAGGAGCGCGAGTTCGCCGACGAGGCCCGCGGCTACACCGCGACCAAGCACCAGCGCGAGGTCGGCACCGGCTACTTCGACGCCGTGTCCACCGCCATCAACCCGGACAGCTCCACGGTGGCCCTGGCGGGCTCCACGGAGTCCGGCCAGTTCCACTGATCCGCTCAGCCGAGACCGCGAGGAGGCAGTCCCATGAGCCCGCAGACCACGACCCCCACCCTGCACGAGATCCATGCCGACGACGTTCGGGAGCACACGCCCCTGCCGCATGACGTGAGCACCCAGGCCATCCCCGTCGTCATCCCCGAGGGCGCCGCCCCCGTGGTGACCGTCCACGGGCCGGTCGACGGGCGGCAGGCCGAGATCCTCACGGACGAGGCGCTGGCGTTCCTCGGCCGCCTGCACCGGCTGGCCGAGGACCGCCGCCGGCGGCTGCTCGAGGAGCGGGAGTACACCCGGCGCCGCATCACCGACGGCTGGAACCCGCACTACCTGCGGTCCACCCGCCGGGTCCGCGAGGACGACTCCTGGCGTGTGGCGCCGCTGGCCCCCGGCCTGCAGGACCGCCGCGTGGAGATCACTGGCCCCGTGGATCGGAAGATGACGATCAACGCCCTCAACTCGGGCGCCTCGGGCTGGCTCGCCGACTTCGAGGACTCCTCGACGCCGTCCTGGGACCGGATGCTGGACGGGCAGGTCAACCTGTTCGACGCGATCCGCGACCAGATCGACTTCACCTCCCCCGAGGGCAAGGAGTACCGGCTGCGCGAGCGCGAGCTCACGGACCGGCCGACCATCATCGTCCGCCCGCGCGGCTGGCACCTCCTCGAGGACCACATCCGCGTGGACGGCGAGCCGATGGCCGGCGCCCTCGTGGACTTCGGCCTGTACTTCTTCCACAACGCCGACGAGCTGATCCGCCGCGGCCACGGCCCGTACTTCTACCTGCCCAAGCTCGAGTCCCATCTCGAGGCGCGGCTGTGGAACTGCGTGTTCGTGGCGGCGCAGGACGAGCTGGGCATCCCCCAGGGCACCATCCGGGCCACCGTGCTGATCGAGACGATCACCGCGGCGTTCCAGATGGAGGAGATCCTGTACCAGCTGCGCAACCACGCCGCGGGCCTCAACGCCGGCCGCTGGGACTACATCTTCTCCATCATCAAGAACTTCCGGGACCGCGGGGCCGAGTTCGTCCTCCCGGACCGCTCGGAGGTGACCATGACCCAGCCGATGATGCGGGCCTACACGGAGCAGCTGGTCCGGGCCTGCCACCGGCGCGGCGCCTCGGCGATCGGCGGCATGTCTGCCGTGATCCCGGACCGCCGGAACGAGGAGGCCAACGCCGCCGCGCTGGAGAAGGTGCGCGCGGACAAGGCCCGCGAGGCCGGCGACGGCTTCGACGGCTCGTGGGTGGCGCACCCGGACCTCGTGCCGGTCGCCCGGGAGGAGTTCGACGCCGTGCTCGGCGAGGCCCCGAACCAGATCCGCACCCGCCGCCGCGAGGACGTGGTGCAGGACGAGGCCGCCCTGCTCGACATCGCTGCGACCACGGGCTCGGTGACCGAGGCCGGCGTGCGGATGAACATCGAGGTCGGGATCCGCTACATCGAGTCCTGGCTGCGGGGGAACGGCGCCGCCGCGATCCACGGACTCATGGAGGACGCCGCCACGGCGGAGATCTCCCGGTCCCAGATCTGGCAGTGGGCACACAACGGCACCGGTGTGCAGCTGACCGAGGGCGGCGTGCGGACCGCCAACCGCGGCTGGATGGAGCAGCTGATCCGCGAGGAGCACGCTCGGATCCTCGCCGGCCCGCTGCCCGAGGGCCACCGGTTCGAGGACGCGGTGCGCGTGTTCTGCGAGTCGGCCCTGCCGCCGGAGTACCCGGCGTTCCTCACCCTGGGCGCGTACCGCCGGCACTTCGCCAGTCAGGACGACGCCGCGGCGAAGGCCTGATCCGCCGGGCCTCACGACGACGGCCGGTCACCTCACGAGGTGACCGGCCGTCGTCGTGCCGGGTGTCAGTCCCCGGACGTGGAGGGGGACGGCGAGGCCGAGGCCGACTTCGTCGGTGACGGGCTGGCCGACGCCGAGGCGGACGCCTCCGCGGCCCGCTGGGATTCGGCGGCCTCCCGCGCGGCACCCTGGAACGGCCGCGGCGGCTGGCCCGGGGCCACGGGGCCGGGGGCGCCCTCGGGGCGGTCGATCGTGGACTGGTTGTTCAGCAGCTCGTCGGGCACGCGGCCGGTGGGGATCTCCCGGGCCTTGGCCAGGGTCTCCTCGTCCATCTGCGCGTTCAGGAAGAACGGCGAGCTGAGCTTGATGACCTCCTGGAACTCACCGGCGTCCTTCAGCACGGTGTCCGCGAGGTGGTCGCGGGTCTCGGTGACGAGGGTGGTGCTCTGTGCGACCGGCGAGTTCTTCACCTGGGTGAGGCCGCCGTTGGCGTCCCCGAAGCCCTCCATGGAGCCCATGGTCACGGAGACCATCTCGCTGCCGTCCTCGGAGCAGGCCCACGCGGTGCGCTGGGGCAGCAGGGGGGCGCCGTCCTGGCCGCCGACCATGCCGGGGCGCAGCAGGGCGAGCAGCCCCTTGCCGGTCTTCGGGTCGAACGTGTACTCGTCCGCCACGGCGGCGGGCTCCTCCTGGCACCACTCCAGGCGGGAGCCGTCGAGGTTGTGCTGGTAGTGGACCTGCGCCAGGGGCATGCCGGGGCTGTACTCGAAGTAGCCGTTGTAGACGCAGGTGAGGAACTCGTGGGTCTCGTCCTGCGAGGCGAACAGCTGCACGATCTCGATGTTCGAGCTGTCCGGGATGTGCGTGGCGACGGCGTCCAGGGTGCGCTGGTCCAGGACGTCGCGCGTGCAGTCCATCACGGAGACGGTGTCGTTGCGGACCGCCGCCGTGTTCTTCCAGGCCTCGGTGGCGGCGCCGTCCTTGATGCCCGGGCCGACGGTCTCGAACGCCTGACGCGGCTCGGCGCGCGGGGTGCCCTCGGCGGACTCCGACGCGAGGGCCTCACGGACGCGGGACGCCGCGGCGGACGCGGGGTCGGTGGGGCTCTCCGTGGCCGAGCCGGCCGCGGCCGAGGCCGCCGATCCGCTGGGCGCCGCGGCGGTCGACGAGGCGGGCTCACCGGACTGGCCGGCCGAGCCGCAGCCGGCCAGGGCGAGGGCGAGGGCGGCGACGCCGACGGCCAGCGGGGCACGGCGGCGGGCGGGCGCGGGGTGGGTCATGGAGGCTCCTTCGACGGCATCGGCGGCCCGGCCCCGGGAGCGTGGGGCTGCGGACGGACGCTGCGCCTACGGTACCGGACCGTCCTGGACGCGGGGACGGCGATCCGTCCGGCGTCCGGCGCCGTCGATAGACTCGGCCGCGACCGCACCGTCCGCGAGGAGAAGAGGCATCCCATGTCCGAGTCCCTGATCGGCAAGAACCTGATGGAGCCGCCGGCCACGCGCCTGCCGGAGGAGCCGGAGGTGCTGGCCCGGCTCGAGGCAGGTGACCTGCCCGAGGACATCGTGCCGGTGGCGCCCGAGTCCTCCCTGGTGTGGGCGCTCATGGCGGAGGACGCGTGGGCCGAGGGCCGGACCGTGGACTCCTATGCGTACGCCCGCGTCGGCTACCACCGGGGCCTGGACGCGCTGCGCCGGGCGGGGTGGCGCGGCGCCGGCCCGGTGCCGTACGCCCACGAGCCCAACCGCGGCTTCCTGCGCGCCCTGTACGCGCTGGGCCGCGCGGCCGCCGGGATCGGGGAGTCCGAGGAGGTCGAGCGCATCCGCACCTTCCTGCGGGACTCGGACCCCACGGCCGCAGAGCAGATCGAGGCCGGCCAGGGCCGCGCCCAGGGCTGAGCGGAGCCGTGGCCAAGCTCTACTTCCGCTACGGGGCCATGAACTCCGGCAAGTCCACGGGCCTGCTGCAGGCCGCCTTCAACTACGAGGAGCGCGGCCAGCGGGTGCTGCTGGCCAAGCCGGAGGTGGACGTGAAGGGGGAGGGCGACGTCGTCTCCCGCCTCGGTGTGACCCGCGCCGTGGACTTCCTCGTCCCGGCGGGCGCGGACGTGCGGGAGCTGTTCCGCCGGCACGCCACCGGTGACGACCCGGACGCCCTCGTGGGGCACGTGGAGGCTCCGCCCGTGGCGTGTCTGCTCGTGGACGAGGCGCAGTTCCTCGAGCCGGCGCAGGTGGACGACCTGCTGCGCATCGCCGTGCTCGACGGCGTCCCCGTGATCGCCTATGGGCTGCGCACCGACTTCCGCACCCGCTCCTTCCCGGGCTCCGCGCGGCTGCTGGAGCTGGCGCACTCCCTCGAGGAGCTGAAGACCATCTGCCGGTGCGGCCGGAAGGCGGTGTTCAACACGCGCAAGGTCGTGGACCCGGCCACGGGCGCCGAGCACTTCGTGTTCGAGGGGGACCAGGTGGCGATCGACGGTGTTCAGGTGACCTACGAGTCCCTGTGCGGCACGTGCTACCTGGAGGAGTCCGGCGGTGCCCTGGGCTGAGGCGGCCATTGCCAGGCAACTGCCAGGCTGCATGACGGCTGCGCCCATGCTCGGTTCGTACGGTGGAACCACTTCATCGAGGTGCGAGTGATGAAGGTGCGAGTGATGACAGGCGAAGGGCCCCGGTGATCCCGGGGCCCTTCGTCTGTCCTGCCACGTCCGGCATCGGCCGATCGGGTCAGAGCGAGACGAGCAGGAGCGTGCCGCCGAAGACGAGCCCCGACGCGAGCAGCACGACCGTGGTGTACCCCAGGATGTCGCGCATCTTCAGGCCGGCGATCGCCAGAAGGGGGATCGCCCAGAACGGCTGGATCATGTTGGTCCACTGGTCGCCGTAGGAGACGGCCATGATGGTGATGGCCGGGTCCACGCCGAGCGCGTCGCCGGCCTGGAGCATGATCGGGCCCTGCACGGCGAACTGTCCGCCGCCGGAGGGGACGAAGAAGTTCACGAGGCCCGCGGCCAGGAACGCCAGCAGGCCGAACGTCACCGGGTTCGAGATCGCCACGAAGGCGTCCGAGAGCACCGCCACCAGGCCGGTGGACGTCATCATGCCGAGGATGCCCGCGTAGAGGGGGAACTGCAGCAGGATCTCGCCCACGTTGGACGCGGCCGACTGGGTGAGGCCGATCAGCTCGTGCGGGCTGCGCACCAGCAGCAGGATCAGCGCGAGGAAGGACCAGTTGACGATGTCCAGGGTGAGGGTGCCGCCGCCGATGAAGTGCATCACCAGGTAGACCACGAGCATGGCGCCGACGAGGAGCGTGGGGACACGGGAGGCGTCGAGGCGGTCCGCCGGCGTCTCGATCTCCGGTGCGGACACGGCGTCCTGGTCCCGCGCGTCGATCTCCAGCTCCACGATCCGGTCCCCGGCGCGCGGGGCGACGAGGAACAGGGCCAGGGCCACGACGAGCACGGTCACCACGGCGGCGGTGATGTTCCACCAGGAGAAGGTGGTCTCCGAGACAGGGACCGTCCGGCCGTCCAGGCTCTCCGTGAGGAATGAACCGGGGGTGGCGGCCGTCAGCGGGCCGGAGCCCGAGTACCCCATGTGCCACACCACGAATCCGGAGAACCCGGCGGCCACCAGCATCGGGAAGTGCAGGGCCAGCCCGCGCTCACGGGCCTGCGCCGCGACCTCCTTGGCCAGCAGCGCACCGACCACCAGGCCCAGGCCCCATGTGATGAGGGAGGCCGCTGCCGCCACCACGAACACGAAGATGTAGGCGGCGAGGGGCGTGCGGGGAATGCTGGCGAGCCGGGCGAGCAGGCGGCGCACCGGACCGGTGTTCGCCAGGATGTGGCCGAGCATGAGCACGAGCGCCATCTGCGTGATGAACGCCAGCAGTCCGGACAGGCCGTCACCCCAGCCCACGACGACGTCGGCCGGCCCGGCCGGAGTGAGCAGCGAGGACCTCCTCTGTTGTGAGGCGGGCCTCGGCGCTGGAGATGGCCTAGGGCGTGTCTGAGAATGGCTCCAGGGACCCGCTGAGATCCGGGGAGCCATGTCCCGGTTGCACGTCGTCTCCGACGCCCGATCGGAGCTGATCGCCCCGCTGCTCCAGACCGCACGGGCCGGCAGGGTCGACCCTTCTCGAATGTCCACACGATGGTCGAAGCGATCATCTGCCGGTGCAGGTGCGGGACTCCGTGGCGGGATCTGCCCGAGGTCAACGGGCCCTGGCAGACCGCGTGGACCTGGCATCGACGCAGGGTGTGGGCACTGGTCTGTCCGGGGGCTGACTCGAGGACTCTTGTTCGTACCCTGTCTGTCATGGCCACCCCTCTCCTGGATCTCGCCGCGAGTCGAGGCGTCTGCTTCCCGCTGCGAGCCCGCCGGCTGACCCTCACCCCGTTCCGGGGTCTCGATGCACCCGCCGTGTGGGGCTTCTGCCGTCTCGAGCAGGTGTGGACGTGGACCTCGGGCCGCCCGGAGAGTGAGGGCGCGCTGCGCGAGTCCTACCTCGCGGCGGGGGACCGCCTCACCGTGCGGGTCGGAGACGTCATCGTCGGTGTCGGGAAGGCCGCGGTGCAGGACGCGTGGAGTCAGGGCGGCCCGCGGGAGGAAGCGCGGGACGCCCAGGCCGAGATCGGCTGGACGATCGATCCGCGCCAGGCGGGGCAGGGCTATGGCACGGAGCTTGCTCGAGCCCTGCTGGGCTTCGCGTTCAACGATCTGGGTGTGCGACGCGTGGAGGCTCATGCCTTCGCGGACAACGCCCCGAGTCTGCGCATCATGGAGAAGGTGGGGATGCGTCACGAGGGCACGTTCAAGGAGGAGTCTCTGCATCTCACGCGCGGCTGGGTGGATGGCGCCACCTACGCGATGCTCGCCTCGGAGTTCCATTCGCCCCTTACGCAGGAGTGATCCCGCCGGCCGGGACCGCATGACCTGCCGCTCCGCCTCCGAGGGCCGTGTGCCAGCATGGGGCTGTGAGCAGGGTGGGGAATGAGCGTGAGTGGCGGTGGCGCATCGGTGTGGCGTCCGCCCTGGTGGGTTCGGCCGGTGTGTTCGCGGGACTGCGGCAGGACCTGGGGCTGGGCTGGGGTCTGACGCTGGTGGCCGTCACGGCCCTCGGAGCGATGCTCGCCTTGCGAGGGGTGCATCACCGGGTTGAGGCGGAGCAGGCTCGCCGCAACGTGTTCTACGCCGGAGCCGGCTCCACCGCGTGGGTGATGCTGCTGATGGGGGCCGCGGTCATTCCGGGGCTGGTGCTGAACGTGATCGACGACGCCGGCGTCCGGGCGGTCGTGGCCGGTCCGCTCGGCGCGGTGCTCGCTGCCGCTGCCCACGGCATCCTCGCGGCGACGACGACGCTCGAGGAGCAGCCCCGGCCCGAGCCGGTCCCTCTGGACCGGCGCAGGCGCTGACGTCGGGGTCATGGTCCCGCACTCCTGAACACTGTTCAATGAACACTGTTAGAGTCCGTCGGGTCAGACCCACCCGGGGCCGAGCCCCGCCCACCGGAGAGGCCCGCATGACCGCCACCCAGGACGCCCCCGCCGTCGACCCCCGCCCCGCCGCCGCCCTCGACCCCGAGGCCCTCGTGGATCGCATCGAGGCGGGCCACCGCCTCACCGCTGAAGAGGCCGTCGCTGTGCTGGACGCCCCGGACGCGGACACGTTCCGCATCGTCGCGGCGGCCTCGCGCCTGCGCGAGAAGCACTTCGGCCGCACCGTCAAGGTCAACTACCTGGTCAGCCTCAAGACCGGTCTCTGCCCGGAGAACTGCACCTACTGCTCCCAGCGGCTCGGCACCGAGGCCGAGATCCTGCGCTACACGTGGCTCAAGCCGGAGGAGGCCGTCCGCCAGGCGGGCCTGGGCATCGCCGGCGGCGCCTCGCGCGTGTGCATGGTCGCCTCGGGCACCGGCCCCACAGACCGCGACGTCGACCGCGTGGCCGGCATGGTCGGCGACCTCAAGGCCCAGCACCCGGACGTCGAGGTGTGCGCGTGCCTCGGCTTCCTCAAGGACGGCCAGGCCGAGAAGCTCAAGGACGCCGGCGTCGACGCCTACAACCACAACCTCAACACGGCCGAGTCCCACTACGAGTCCATCTGCACCTCCCACACCTACGAGCAGCGCGTGGACACCGTGCAGCGGGCCGGCGCCGCCGGCCTGTCCTCCTGCAGCGGCCTGATCGCGGGCATGGGGGAGACGCACGAGCAGCTCGTCGAGGCCGTCCTCGCGCTGCGCGACCTGGACTCCGACTCCATCCCCGTCAACTTCCTCATGCCCTTCGACGGCACCCCGCTGCAGGGCCACCAGCAGCTCACGCCGCTCGAGTGCCTCCGCATCCTCGCCATGGTCCGCCTGGCCTGCCCGGACAAGGAGCTGCGCATCGCCGGCGGCCGCGAGATGCACCTGCGTTCCCTGCAGCCGGTCGGCCTGCAGGTGGCCAACTCGATCTTCCTCGGCGACTACCTCACCTCCGAGGGCCAGGACGCCGAGGCGGATCTGCAGATGATCGCCGACGCCGGCTTCACCGTGCTCGGCGCCGAGGAGCGTGCGCGGCGGGCCACGGCCGACGACGGCGCCCCGGCCGGCGGCTGCTGCGCCGGCACGGACGACGCCGGCTCGTGCGGCTCCGGTGCGGCCGTCGCCTCGGAGGCCGGGGCCGCGGAGGACGCCCGACCCGACACGGGCGCCGAGGGCGCCGTGAAGCCCGGGCTGCGCCGTCGGGGCGCGGGCACGGCCGAGCCCGCCAACGCCTGAACGCACCGTGACCGCCCCCGCTGAAGCCGGCCTCCTCGACCGCGACGCCGCCCACCTCTGGCACCCCTACGGGGCCGCCGGCGCCCGCCAGCTCTACGCCGTGCGCGGTGCCCGGGGCGTCCACCTCGACCTCGAGGGGCCGGGCGGGGAGCGTCACCGCGCCATCGACGCGATGGCGTCCTGGTGGTCCGTGGTGCACGGGCACGGGCACCCCGCGCTCGTCGAGGCCCTGACCCGGCAGGCCGCGGCCTTCCCGCACGTCATGTTCGGCGGGCTCACGCACGCGCCCGCCGTCGACCTGGCGGAACGGCTCGTCGCGCACACCCCCGCCGCGCTCGAGCACGTGTTCCTCGCCGACTCCGGCTCGGTCTCGGTGGAGGTTGCGCTCAAGCTCGCCCTCCAGTACCAGGCGACGCGCGGCCGGCCCAGCCGCCGCCGATTCCTCACGGTCCGCGGCGGCTACCACGGGGACACCGCCGCGCCCATGGGCGTGTGCGATCCCGTGGACGGCATGCACGCGGCCTTCACCTCGCTCGTGGCTCGGCATCTGTTCCTGCCCCGCCCGCCGGCGGCACGCTGGGTGCCCGAGGGCGTCGCCGCGGCACCCATGGCACCCGACGCCGCTCCGGCCGGCCACTGGGAGGCCGACGACGCCGCCCTCGCCGCGTGGGAGGACGAGGCCCGCGCCTTCACCGCCGCGCATGCGGACGAGATCGCCGGCGTGATCCTCGAACCCGTGCTCCAGGGGGCGGGGGGCATGCGCGTCTACGACCCGCGCTGCCTCACCGTGCTGCGCGAGCTGTGCGACGAGCACGGGCTCCTGCTCATCGCCGACGAGATCGCCACCGGCTTCGGCCGCACCGGCCGCTGGCTCGCGTGCGAAGGGGCCGGCGTCGCCCCGGACGTGCTGTGCCTCGGCAAGGCGCTCACCGGCGGCACCATGACGGGCGCGGCCATGCTGTGCACCGCCGAGGTCGCCGAGACGGTCTCCCGGCGGGAACGGGGCATGCCCGGGGCTCTCCTGCACGGGCCCACGTTCATGGGCAACCCGCTGATGTGCGCGGTCGCCTCCGCGTCCCTCGACCTGCTCACCGACCCGCGCGACGGCTGGGCCGCCCAGGTGCCCCGCGTCGAGGCCGGGCTGCGCGCCGGGCTGGCGGCGGCCGCCGACCTGCCCGCCGTCACCGACGTGCGGGTCCTGGGTGCGGTAGGCGTCGTGGAGCTGGACCGGACCGTGGACGTCGAGCCCGTCACTCGGGCCGCCGTCGCCCGCGGTGCATGGGTGCGCCCCTTCCGGCGGCTGGTGTACGTGATGCCGCCCTACGTGAGCACCGACGACGACGTCGCCACGATCTGCGCGGCCGTCACCGGGGCCGTCGAGGAGGTCTGCGCATGAACACCGCCGAGGCCGGCGCGGCCACGAGCACGCCCGCCGACCCCTGGTCCTCGTGGCTGGGCTCTCGGGCCGCCGTCCGCGCGCGCCGCGGCCTGGAGCGCCGCGCCGACCCGCCGGAGCCGGGCGCGCCGTCGTCGAGCGTCGTGGACCTGGCCGCCAACGACTACCTGGGCCTGGCCGTCCACCCGGACGTGCGGGCCGCCGCCGCGCGCATCGCCACCGAGGGGCCGGTCGGGGCGCGGGCCTCCCGCGTCGTCACGGGGACGCATCCCGCGCACGCCGACCTCGAGTCCGCCGCCGCCGCGCTGGCCGACGCGGATGCCGCCCTCGCCTTCTCCTCCGGCTACACCGCGAACCTCGGTGTCCTCGGCGCCCTGGCCGGGCCGGGCACCGCCTTCCTCCTGGACGAGCACGCCCACGCGAGCCTGCGCGACGGCGCCGCCCTCGCCGTCACCGCCCGCTCAGGGGCGTTCGCCCCCCTGGCGGGCGCGTCGGTCACCACGGTGGAGCACAACAGGGTGCCCGCCTTCCGGGCCGCCCTCGACCGGCTGCGCACCGAAGGGCGGGCGCGACGGATCGTGCTGGTGGTCGAGTCCCTGTACTCCGTGCTGGGGGACGAGGCCGACCTGCCCGCCCTGGCCGCCCTGGCCGCCGAACACGGCGCCCTGCTCGTGGTGGACGAGGCCCACTCGCTCGGCGTGGTCCCCGGCGGCAGCCGCACGGGCGCCCTGGGACTGTGGGCGGGGCAGGCGCCCGTCGTGGTCACCGCCACCTGCTCGAAGGCCCTCGGCGGCCAGGGCGGTCTGGCCCTGTTCGGCGGGCCCGACGCGCGGTCCTGGCGCGACCACGTGCTCAACACCGCCCGCACCTTCGTCTTCGACACGGCCCTGGCCCCCGTGCTCGCCGCCTCCGCGGCGGCCGCCTGCCGGATCGCCGCCACGGGGGAGCCCGCGGCACGGCTCGCGCGGGCCCGGGAGACGGCCGTGGACGTCTTCACCCGCCGGCCCGAGCTGGCCGGGCACGTGGAGGTCGGGGCGGGCGCCGTCCACTCGATCCGCATGCCCGGACCGGAGCAGGCCGTCGCCGCGGCCGCGGAGCTGCGCGCGCACGGCGTCCTCGTGGGATGCTTCCGCCCGCCCAGCGTGCCCGACGGCATCGCCCGCCTCCGCGTGAGCGTGACCACCGCCGTCCCCGAGCCCCGGCTGCGGGCGGCGCTGGAGGCGGTGGCGAGCGTGGCCGCCCGGGCGTGGGGCGCGTCCACGGGCTGCCCGTTCGCCCACGGCGACCCACGGCCGGAGGCCGTGCGCGGCGACCACCTGCGGATCTCCGATCCCGCCGACCTGCGGCGCGTGCTCACCGACCCCGGGACGTTCGCCTCGGACAACGCCCTCACGGCGGTCGTCCCGCTGAGCGGCCCGGCCCGCCGCATCCTGGCCGCCGCCCGCTTCCGGCTGCCGCCCGTGCTCGCCTCCGCCGGCGGGGAGGAGCACCGGGCGGTGCGTCGCGTCGTGGCACCGTTCTTCTCCCCGGCGAAGGTGCGCGAAGCCCGCGGCCGGATCCTCGCGACCACCCGGATGGCCCTCACGGCCGCCCTCGCGGACACCGGCCGCGCAGGCGGGGCCGTGGACCTGGCGACCACCGTGGCGGCAGCGGTCCCGGCGCGCGTGATGTCCGCCCTGACCGGCGTGCCCAACCCGCCCGAGGCGCAGCTGCACCGCTGGAGCGCCGACTCCCTCGAACTGTTCTGGGGCTGGCCGGACGAGGACCGCCAGCTGCGGCTCGCCCGCTCCGCCGCCGACTTCCACCGGTGGCTGCGCGGGGCCGTCGTCGAGGCGCGCGGGGACGACGCACAGCCCGGCAACCTGTTCGCGGCGCTGCACGAGGCCGGCGTCGACGACGAGCGGATCGTCTCCCTCGGCTACTTCCTGGTGATCGCCGGGCAGGAGACCACCCGGCTGCTCATCTCCACCGCGCTCACCCGCGCCCTGGCCGACCCCGCCCGCTGGGCCGCGCTCGGCGCCGGGGCGGACGGGGGCGCCGGAGCCGATGCGGCGGAGGCGGCCGCGGCCGAGCTCGTGGCCGAGTGCCTCCGGACGAGCTCCTCGGTGCCCACCTGGCGGCGCCTCGCCACGGCGGACGTCCGCGTCGGCGAGCACGAGGTCCGCGCCGGCGACGAGCTCCTGCTGCACCTCAGCGGCGAACAGCACGACGACGCCCGGCTCGCCTTCGGCTTCGGCCTGCATCGCTGCCTCGGGGCCGGGCTCGCGGAGCTCGAGACCGCCCTCGTGGTCCGCGAGGTCGCCCGCCTGCTGCCGGACGCCCGGCTCACCGGGCCGCCGGCGACGTGGCTGCGCCTGCTCTCCTTCCAGGCGCCGCAGCACGTGCTCGTGACGCCCGGACCGTGGCACGGCGGCGAGGACATCCGAATCGAGCAGAGTGGAGTGGACACATGCGCATCGAGGTCGTGACCGGCACGGACACGGACGTCGGCAAGACGTGGGGCACCGCCGCGCTCGCGGCCCGTGCCCTGGTGGCCGGGCTCCGCGTGCACGTGGACAAGCCGGTGCAGACGGGCGTCGCACCGGGGGAGGCCGGCGACGTCGAGACCGTCCGGGACCTGGTGGCCGCGGCCGCCGCATCCGGCGCGCTCGACGCCGCCGCTCCGGCCCGCCTGACCGTGTCCGAGGGGGCGCGGGTCGGCCCCGCGATGGCCCCCGTGGACGCGGTCGCCCACGCGGGGGAGGGGACGCCCCCTCTGCCGCCTCTGGGTGAGCAGCTGGGCCGGTGGCGTGGCCTCGCCGCGGGCGTCGACCACCTGCTCATCGAGGGCGCCGGCGGGATCACCGTGGCGTGGACCGAGGCCGACGAGGGGCCTGTGGACGCCGTGCGCGCGCTGCGGGCGGCCGGGCTCGACGCGGGGTTGACGGTCGTGGCGCGCCCCGGGCTGGGCACGCAGAACCACGCGCGCCTCACGGTGGAGCACGCCGCCGCCCGTGGCGTGGCGCCGGAGCGGATCCTCGTCAGCGGCGTGGCCGCGGACCCAGACCCCGTCGAGCGGGCCAACCTCGTGTTCCTGGCCCGCCTGGCCGGCGCCCACGGGGCGGTGCTGGAGACGGTGCCGCGGGGCACCCCGCCGCGCGTCATGTCGGCGCGCTGACCGCCGTCGTCGGGAGCGTGCTCAGCGAACGGCGCGGATCCGCCGCACCACGCACACCACGATCACCGCGAGACCGGTGAGCGCACTGACGGCCACGAGGGCGAGGCCGCCCACGATGCCGACGTCCATCGCGGTGCTCTTGCCGAGCAGGTCCATGAGCACCGGGGTCGTGGCGCCGGAGTCCGGGTGGTCGCCGCCGTCGGGGAAGATGATCGCGGCCAGCGCGAAGGACCCCCAGGAGACGCCCAGCAGCGTGTGCAGCAGGCGCCCCAGCCGGATGCCGCCCCGCTGCTCATCCTGCGGGTTCACGCGGGGCAGGAGGAACAGGCTTCCCACCAGGACCATGAGGACGAGTTCGTGGGGCAGGGCGCCGAAGACCATGTAGATGACCGTCATCCAGCCGTTCGCGCCGAAGTTGGAGCGCAGGGCGAGCGCGATCAAGGGCAGGGCGAGGAGGGCCAGCGCCCACGGCAGCACGGCCCAGGGACGCCACGTGCCCACGCTCGGACCCTTGCGGGTGGGGGTCGGGGAGGGGAAGTCCGAGTGCTGGGTGTGGGGCGCTGCGGTGCTCATGGCGTCAGCGTAGCCAGAGGGTGGCATCCGTCACGCTGGTAGGATTCGGGGGTACGGCCTCCGTGCGCACCGCAAGGGGGCGTTTTCCATGTACGGGCCGGTCCGGGACGACCCGCCGCCCTGAGGAGAGATGCAGATGCCAGCGATCGCGATCGTCGGAGCCCAGTGGGGCGACGAGGGCAAGGGCAAGGCCACCGACCTGCTGGGCGGGCGAGTGGACTACGTCGTCAAGCCGAACGGCGGCAACAACGCCGGGCACACCGTCGTCGTCAACGGGGAGAAGTTCGAGCTCAAGCTGCTGCCCGCCGGCATCCTCTCGCCCAACGCGGTGCCGGTGATCGGCAACGGCGTGGTGGTGAACCTGGAGGCGCTGTTCGAGGAGATCGACGGGCTCGAGTCCCGCGGCCACTCGTGCGAGCACCTGAAGATCTCCGCCAACGCCCACCTCGTGGCGCCGTACCACCAGACCATGGACAAGGTGACCGAGCGGTTCCTGGGCAAGCGTGCGATCGGCACCACCGGCCGCGGCATCGGCCCCACCTACATGGACAAGGTGGCCCGCCTGGGCATCCGCGTGCAGGACATCTTCGACGAGTCGATCCTGCGCCAGAAGATCGAGGGCGCCCTGCGGCAGAAGAACGAGCTGCTGGTGAAGCTCTACAACCGCCGCGCCGTCACCGTGGACGAGATCGCCGAGTACTTCCTGGGCTACGCGGACCGCCTGCGCCCCATGGTCGTGGACTCCGTGAACCTGCTCAACGACGCCCTGGACGAGGGCAAGGTGGTGCTCATGGAGGGCGGCCAGGCCACCTACCTGGACGTGGACCACGGCACCTACCCGTTCGTGACCTCGTCCAACCCGACCGCCGGCGGCGCGGCCGTGGGCGCGGGCATCGGCCCCACCCGCTTCTCCCGCACCATCGGCATCGTGAAGGCCTACACCACGCGCGTCGGCGCCGGCCCGTTCCCCACGGAGCTCTTCGACGAGATGGGCGAGCAGCTGCGCACCACCGGCGGCGAGTTCGGCGTGAACACCGGCCGCCCGCGGCGCACCGGCTGGTACGACGCCGTCATGGCCCACTACGCCGCGCGGATCAACGGCTTCACGGACTACTTCCTCACCAAGCTGGACGTGCTCACCGCCATCGAGAAGATCCCGGTGTGCGTGGCCTACGAGGTGGACGGCGTGCGCCACGACCGCATGCCCATGACCCAGACCGAGTTCCATCACGCGAAGCCGGTGTACGAGCACTTCGACGGGTGGACCGAGGACATCTCCGGTGCCCGCGCGTTCACCGACCTGCCGCTGAACGCCCAGCGCTACGTGGAGGCCCTTGAGAAGCTCTCCGGGTGCCGGATCTCCGCGATCGGCGTGGGCCCGGGCCGCGACCAGGTGGTCCAGGTCCGGGACCTCATCGAGGACTGACCCGGCCCGCCGCCCCGGCCCGGCCCGCCCTGGCCTGCACTTTCGAACGTGAAAGAGGGCGAATGGGCGCTTTCGAACGTGAGATAGGCCCTATCTCACGTTCGAAAGCGCCCGGGGGTCCGCCGGGTCAGTCGGCCAGGCGGCCCGTCGTCGGGAAACGGTCCCACACGCGGTGCGCGGGCAGCAGCTCCGTCAGCCGGCTGACGGCGGAGGCGCCGTCCGCCGCGGACTCGACGCCCTTGCCGGACACCTGGGCGGCCGCGAGGACGGCCTCCGCCGGCTCGAGGGCGAGGATCGCCTTGGAGTGGCGCCACATCTCCTGCAGCACCTTGACGACGCGCGGGTCCACCGCCTCGGGGTCGGCGGCGCCGGCCTTCTGGTCCAGGCCGGGGGCGGCGTCGGCGGCGGGGGCCGCCGGCGAGGCCACGACCACGGCATCCAGCTCGATGGACGCGGCGGTCAGGTAGGTCCGCTGGGCCACGATCTCCCCGGCCACGGGGCCGCCCTTCGGCGCGATGACCAGCGGGACCATGCCCGCACCGTGGATGCCCTGCACGAGGGCGTCCAGCTCCTTCTCGTCCACGGACTCGCCCACCACGACGCCGACCTGACGGCCGTCGAGCGGCCACGCGCCGCCGATCTGGGACAGCACGGGGGAGGGCTGCACGTCGGCCGGGGTCTCGGTCGGCGCGGGAACGGGGATGCCCAGGCCGTCCGCGACCTGCTGGGCCAGTCGCGTGTCGATCGCGGCGAGGTGGGCCAGCTGGCGCTCGCGGATGGTCTGCTCGTAGCACTTGCCGAGCTCGAACGTGTACGCCTGCGCCACGTGCTCGCGCTCCACCTCGGAGAGGGAGAGGAAGAACAGGCGCGCCTGCGAGAAGTGGTCGTCGAAGGACGCGGCGTGCGCGCGCTCCTTCACCGACGCCGGCAGCGGCTCCGGGTGCTCGATGAACGCGTGGTCGTCCGCGGGGGTTTCGTACGGCAGGCCGCCGTCGAGCGAGTTGGGCCGGTACGGCGCCACGCCGCGATGCACGGCGCTCTGGTGGAAGCCGTCACGCAGCATGTCGTTGACCGGGGCGTGCGGGCGGTTGATGGGCAGCTGGTTCCAGTTCGGCCCGCCGAGGCGGGTGAGCTGCGTGTCCAGGTAGGAGAAGAGGCGGCCCTGCAGGAGTGGGTCGTTGGTGACGTCGATGCCGGGCACGAGGTTGGCCGGGTTGAAGGCCACCTGCTCCGTCTCCGCGAAGTAGTTGGACGGGTTGGCGTTCAGCGTCATGCGGCCGAGGGGCTGCACGGGGGCGAGCTCCTCCGGGACCAGCTTCGTGGGGTCGAGCAGGTCGATGCCCTCGAACATCTGCTCCTCGTTGTCCTCGAACACCTGCACGCCGAGCTCCCACTCGGGGAAGGCGCCGGCCTCGATGGCGTCGGCGAGGTCACGCCGGTGGAAGTCCGGGTCCATGCCGTTGGTGAGCAGCGCCTCCTCCCAGGTCACGGAGTGCACGCCGAGCATCGGCTTCCAGTGGAACTTGACCAGCACGGTGGAGCCGTCCGCCGCGATCAGGCGGTAGGTGTGGACGCCGAAGCCCTCCATCATGCGGTAGGAGCGCGGGATGCCGCGGTCGGACATGTTCCACAGGGTGTGGTGCTGGGCCTCGGTGTGCAGGGACACGAAGTCCCAGAACGTGTCGTGCGCGGACTGCGCCTGCGGGATCTCGCGGTCCGGGTGTGGCTTCACCGAGTGCACCACGTCCGGGAACTTGATGGCGTCCTGCACGAAGAACACGGGGATGTTGTTGCCCACCAGGTCCCACGTGCCCTCGTCCGTGTAGAACTTGGTGGCGAAGCCGCGGGTGTCGCGGGCCAGGTCCATGGAGCCGCGGGAGCCGGCCACGGTGGAGAAGCGGACGAACACCTCCGTCTCCTTGTCCTTGGCGAAGAGCCCGGCCCGGCTGATCTTCGCGGCGGTGCCGTAGCCGCGGAACACGCCGTGGGCGCCGGCGCCGCGGGCGTGGACCACGCGCTCGGGGATGCGCTCGTGGTCGAAGTGGCTGAGCTTCTCCCGCAGGTGGTGGTCCTGGAGCAGGGTGGGGCCGCGGCGGCCGGCCTTGAGTGAGTGGTCCGAGTCCTGCAGGCGGACGCCGTGCGCGGTGGTCAGGTACGGGCAGCCCTGCGCGGCGGTCGCGGGGTCGGCGCCGGTGTCCTGGCCGGTGGGGGAGACCTGTGCCGGACCGCGCTGGTCCGGGGCCGGGACGGCCACGGGCTGGTCCGGGTGGGTGAGGGCGGTGTGCTCCTCGAGGTCGGGGGTGATCGGCCCCGGCGTGCCGGGGATGTCGGGCTGCTGGGTGGTCATCGCGTCTGCTCCTGTGGTGTCGACGTGCCGCGCGGTGCCGCGCGGATCGGGGGCGGAGGACGACGGCGGCCGATGCGGGCCGACGTCGTGCCCGGTCCCCAGCGTGGCGGCTGGCCCCAGCGCTGACCAGGGCTGACGGCCACCGGCAGGGGCCTGGCTACCCTGGGGGCATGAGGATCAGCGTCGGACAGTTCGGGCCCGTGGGCGACGTCGAGGAGAACCTGGCCGTGATGGCCCGCCTCGCCGCCCGCGCCGCGGGCGAGGGGGCGGACCTCCTGGTGCTGCCCGAGGAGGCCATGCTCGGGGCCCGCGAGGTGGGGGAGGAGTTCCCCGACGCCGTCGCCGCGGCCTGGGAGCCGTTCGCCGCGGGCCTGGCCGCGCTGGCGCGGGAGCACGGGATCGCCGTCGTCGCGGGCGGCTACGAGCCGGGACCGGACCGGCGTCCCTACAACACGCTGCTGGCGGTGGGCGCGGACGGCGCCCGGCTGGGCGCGTACCGCAAACTCCACCTCTACGACGCGTTCGCGCACCGCGAGTCGGACCGGATCACCCCCGGCGACGGCGGCGTCGCCGCGATCGAGCTCGGCGGGCTCCGCCTGGGCCTGCTCACCTGCTACGACCTGCGCTTCCCCGAGCTGTCCCGGCGTCTCGCGGTGGAGGGCGCGGACGTGCTCGTGATCCCCGCGGCGTGGTTCTCCGGCGAGCACAAGGTGGAGCACTGGCGCACCCTGCTCCAGGCCCGCGCGGTGGAGAACACCGTGTGGGTGGCCGCGGCGGACACGTGCTCGGACGGCACCGTGGGCCACTCGATGATCGTGGACCCGCTGGCGCTGCCCGTCGCCGAGCTCGCCGACGAGCGGGAGGCCGTGGCGACCGCGGAGGTCACCCGCGAGCGGATCGACGAGGTCCGGGAGTTCCTCCCCTCGCTCGCCAACCGCCGCACCGACGTCCTCTGAGCCGTCCCCGCCCGGCGGACGGGTCACCATTACCCCCTCGGGCTGGGAAAAGCCTAAAATCACGTCAGACGTGCAACCAGACGGGCGCCCCGGCGCTTGGAACGCGCCCCGCCCGGGGCGGGACGGGAGATCAGAGATGACCATCAACGCCGACGGCAGCCACGCCGTCCAGCCCCACACCGCGAACGCCCACACCACCCCGGCCCGCCCCGTGCGCCACGCCGTGGTGGAGGAGGAGGTGCTCGAGCCGCTGCGCCCGGTGGACGGCTGGGGCTTCACCAACCGCGTCATCCTCCTCTCGGTGCTCGTCGTGATCATCGGCAACGTCGTGCGCGTGCTCACCGGCGGCCTGGGTGATCCCAACGGCTCCGTGGCGCTGGGCGAGACCGGCCACGGCTGGGTCGTGCTGGTGCAGTCGTTCATGTTCGGCCTGGTGGGCGGCGCCCTGGCGGGCGCGGCCGGCTACCTGGTCGTGCTGCTGATGGGCGGGGCCGCCCGCTCCGTCGTGCGCTACGTGGTCGGTGGCGTGGTCGGTGGCTTCCTCGGTGCCGTGGGCCTGTTCGCGGTGTTCTCCAACACCGTCCTCTACGGGTCGGGCGTGCACCTGTTCTGGATGCTGCCGGTGGCCGGCCTGCTCGGCGGCCTCTGGGCGGGCGTCGTCTCCTCCCGCCGCTGATCCCGGACCCGGCGCCTTGGGCGCTGGGCACAGAGAAAGGCCCCGGTTCCGGCTCTCGCCGGGCCCGGGGCCTTCTCCGTCATCACTCGCACCTTCGATGAGGTGGCTTCAGCCTACGAACGCGCCTTGGGCTTTCCAGGGGAGTCGGCTGGGCGTTCCCTGGGAGTGTCCGCCGCCCCGAGCAGGTGCGCCAGCTCGTCGGTGGCGGCGACGAGGGCCGCCCCGCACCGGTCCGCCAGCTCGTCCGTGCAGCGGTAGGCCGGCACGAGCGTGCTGAGCGCACCGACCACCGTGCCCGCCACACTGATGGGGGCGGACAGCGAGGTGACGTCCTTCTCCACGGAACGGGTGCGCAGCGTGTAGTCCCCCGCGGCCACGCTGCCGCGCAGGGCGTCGCCCACGGCCGTGCCCGCCAGGGGGACGGTGCGTCCGACCCAGTTCGTGTGGCGGACCGAATGCGTGCCCTCCACGATCGCCAGGTAGACGGCGGAGTCCGGAGGGGTCGTCACCGAGAGGTAGACGGATTCGCCTGTGGCGGCCACGACGTGGTCCATCGGCCCGCGGGCCAGCTGCACGAGCGAGTCCCGGGAGAAGGCCCGCGCCCCGAGCTGGATGAGGCGCACGCCGGGGCGGTAGGCGCCGTCGTCGTCGCGGGCCACGAAGCCGGATCCCTCGAGGCTGCGCAGCAGGCGCAGCGCCGTGGACGCCGGCAGCTCCGTGGCGCGGGCGGCCTCGGTCAGGCTCAGCCGGGGCTGCTCGGTGACGGCGGCGAGCAAGTCCAGGGCCCGGTCCACGGTGCGCGTCGAGGCGGTGGGGGTGGTGGTCATGAGAGGGAGCGTAACGGGTGCGGGACGCGCGGATCGGGCTTGCGCGTGAGCCGAGTCACTGTTTCAATGTTCGGAAAGTGCATGCCGAGCCGTGAAATCACCGGGGCCACCCGTCCCGACGGCGCACGCACCCCGTCGAGAGGAACTGCCATGGCCGTGGGCTTCACCCAGCACGACCCGTCCCGCACCATCCGCGCCCCGCGCGGCACCGAGCTCTCCGCCAAGTCCTGGCAGACCGAGGCCCCGCTGCGGATGCTCATGAACAACCTGGACCCCGAGGTCGCCGAGCGTCCCGAGGACCTCGTCGTCTACGGCGGCACCGGCCGCGCGGCCCGCTCCTGGGAGGCCTACGACGCCATCGTCGCCACCCTCAAGGACCTCGAGGAGGACGAGACCCTCCTGGTGCAGTCCGGCAAGCCGGTGGGCGTGTTCCGCACCAACAAGTGGGCCCCGCGCGTGCTGATCGCCAACTCCAACCTGGTGGGCGACTGGGCCACGTGGCCGGAGTTCCGCAAGCTCGAGGCCGAGGGCCTCATGATGTACGGCCAGATGACCGCCGGCTCCTGGATCTACATCGCCACCCAGGGCATCCTGCAGGGCACCTACGAGACCTTCGCCGCGATCGGCCGCAAGCGCTACGACGGCTCCCTCAAGGGCACCCTCACCCTCACCGGCGGCTGCGGCGGCATGGGCGGCGCCCAGCCCCTGGCCGTCACCCTCAACGGGGGCGTCTGCCTGATCGTGGACGTCTCGGAGGACCGCCTGCGCCGCCGCATGGGCAAGCGCTACCTGGACGAGGTGGAGACGGACATCGACAAGGCCGTCGAGCGCGTCATGCAGGCCAAGCGCGACGGCGAGGCCGTCTCCGTGGGCCTCGTGGGCAACGCCGCCGAGGTGTTCCCCGAGCTGCTCGAGCGCCAGAAGGCCGGCACCGTCGAGATCGACATCGTCACCGACCAGACCTCCGCGCACGACCCGCTGTCCTACCTGCCGATCGAGATCGACGAGAAGGACTGGCACGCCGAGGCCGAGGCCGACCCGGACACCTTCACCAAGAAGGCCCAGGAGTCCATGGCCCGCCAGGTCGAGGCCATGGTCGGCTTCCAGGACATCGGCGCCGAGGTGTTCGACTACGGCAACTCCATCCGCGACGAGGCCCGCAAGGCCGGCTACTCCCGCGCGTTCGAGTTCCCGGGCTTCGTCCCGGCCTACATCCGCCCGCTGTTCTGCGAGGGCCTCGGCCCCTTCCGCTGGGCCGCGCTCTCCGGCGACCCGGAGGACATCCGCGTGACCGACGAGGCCCTGAAGGAGCTGTTCCCCGAGAACGAGCACCTGCACCGCTGGCTCGACGGCGCCGCCGAGTTCGTGGAGTTCGAGGGCCTGCCGGCCCGCATCTGCTGGCTGGGCTACGGCGAGCGCCACAAGGCCGGCCTGCTCTTCAACCAGCTCGTGGCCGAGGGCAAGGTCAAGGCGCCGATCGTGATCGGCCGCGACCACCTCGACTCCGGCTCCGTGGCCTCCCCGTACCGCGAGACCGAGTCCATGCTGGACGGCTCCGACGCGATCGCCGACTGGCCGCTGCTCAACGCGCTGACCGCCACCTCCTCCGGCGCCACCTGGGTGTCGATCCACCACGGCGGCGGCGTCGGCATCGGCCGGTCCATCCACGCCGGCCAGGTCGGCCTGGCCGACGGCACCGAGCTGGCCGCGGCCAAGCTCGAGGCGCTGCTCACCAATGACCCGGGCATGGGCGTCATCCGCCACGTCGACGCCGGCTACTCCCGCGCCGCCGAGGTGGCGAAGGAGCGCGGCGTCCGTGTGCCCATGGAGGCCACGATCCGGGACTGACCCCGGTCACGTCGTCGGACGACGGTGCCGCCGCGCCGTCCCCGTCCGACGACTTCACCGCCGCGAGCCGGACGGGCGTCCGCCCGTCCGGCTCGCGATCGAAAGGACACCACGATGGACTCGTCCCGCCCCGCAGACCACGAGCTGCACACCGACACCACCGCGATGGCCGCGATCGAGGCCGACGCGCCCCGCCCGCCGGCGCGCTGGCGCATGATCGTCTACTCGGCGATCGGCATCGTCATGTTCTTCGTGCCCGTCACGATCAACGGGGCGAGCTCCATCCCCCTGGACCACCTGGTGACCTGGGTGCGCGGGCTGCTCGGCCCGGCCGACCGCTGGGTGGGCCTGGCCATCATCGCCGCCGGCGCCGTATACCCGTTCGCCTCGGGCCGCTGGCGGACCAGCACCACGCGGACGGTCTTCGCGTTCCTCGCCGTGCTCGGCCTGGTTGCCTCGGCGATGGTCGTGTTCGGCGTGGGCCCGAGCTGGATCCTGGACAAGAGCATCGGCCCGTTCCTGATGGACAAGCTCGTGGTGCCCGTGGGCCTGATCGTCCCCATCGGCGGCGTCTTCCTGGCCCTCGTGATCGGCTACGGCCTCATGGAGTTCGTGGGCGTCTACCTGCGCCCGGCCATGCGGCCGATCTGGCGCGTGCCCGGCCGCGCCGCCGTCGACGCCGTCGCCTCCTTCGTGGGCTCCTACGCCCTGGGCCTGCTGCTCACGAACCGCATGTACACCGGCGGCCGCTACACGGCCCGCGAGGCGGCGATCATCGCCGCCGGCTTCTCCACGGTGTCCGCGACCTTCATGGTGATCGTCGCCAAGACGCTGGGCCTGATGGACATCTGGCTCTGGTACTTCTTCGGCACCCTCCTGGTGACGTTCGTGGTCACGGCCATCACCGTGCGCATCCCGCCGCTGAGCCGCATCCCGGACGAGGTGTACCCCGGCGCGGTGCACTCGCCCGAGCAGGCCGTCACCCGGGACCGCTTCCGCGTGGCCCGTCGCGCCGCCGAGCAGACCCTCGCCGAGGCACCGTCCCTGCCGAAGAACATCTGGGTCAACTTCCGGGACGGCCTCGTGATGGTGCTCCAGATCCTGCCCTCCATCATGTCCGTGGGCCTGATCGCCCTGGTCCTGGCCACCTACACGCCCGTGTTCGAGTGGATCGGCGTGATCTTCTACCCGCTGTTCTGGGCGCTGGGCTACTCCGATCCCGGCCTGCTGGCCTCGGCCTCCGCCACCTCGATCGCCGAGATGTTCATCCCGGCCACGATGGCGGCCGGTCACGAGGACCTCGTCGCCCGGTTCGTGATCGGCGTCGTCTGCGTCTCCGCGATCATCTTCTTCTCCGCGGTGGTGCCTGCCATCCTGGCCACGGACATCCCCGTGAAGATGTGGCACCTCCTGGTGATCTGGGTCGAGCGCGTGGCGCTCACCATCGTGCTGGCCACACCGCTGGCCCACCTGGTGGCCGCGCTCACCTGAGGCCCGCCCCACCGGCCCACCCCCGTCCGTCCCGCAGAGAGGCCCCCATGCGCTCCACGCTCATCACCGACATCGCCGAGCTGACCACCGTCGACCCCGAAGGGCGGGTGCTCACGGACGCGGCCGTCGTCGTCGAGGACGAGCGCATCGCCTGGATCGGCCCCGCCGCGGACGCCCCGGAGGCGGACGACCGGGTGTCCGTCGAGGGCCGCGCCGTGCTGCCCGGCTGGGTGGACTCCCACACGCATCTCGTGTTCGACGGGGACCGCTCCGCCGAGTTCGAGGCCCGCATGGCCGGCGAGTCCTACGCGGCCGGCGGCATCGGCGTGACCACCTCCGCCACCCGCGCCGCCTCGGACGCTCGCCTGGCCGAGCTGGTCCGCGGCCGGGTGGCCGACGCGGTGGCTGGCGGCACCACCTACCTCGAGACCAAGACCGGCTACGGGCTCTCCGTGGAGGAGGAGGCGCGCCACGCGCGCCTGCTGGCCGGGCTGCGCGAGGAGGGCCTCGTGGACGAGGTGACCTTCCTCGGCGCCCACCTCGTGCCCCCGGGCCGGGATGCGGAGGACTACCTGGACGACGTCGTCGGGCCGATGCTCGCGGCCGTGCGGGAGCACGTGGGCTGGGTGGACGTGTTCTGCGACACCGGCGCCTTCGACGCCGAGCAGACCCGCCGCGTGCTCGCCGCGGGTGTGGCGGCGGGCCTGGGCGTGCGCCTGCACGGCAACCAGATCGAGCAGGGCCCGGGGGTGGGCGTGGCCGTGGAGTTCGGCGCCGCCTCCGTGGACCACGTCAACCACCTCTCCGACGCGGACGTCGAGGCCCTGGCCGGCACCTGGGCCGGCTGGGACCGCGCCTCGGCCACCGGCACGCCCGGCACCGTGGCCGGCTGCCTGCCCGCGTGCGACCTGTCCACCCGCGCCCCGCTGGCGCCCGCGCGCCGCCTGCTCGACGCCGGCATCGAGGTCTCCCTGGCCTCGAACTGCAACCCGGGCACCAGCTACACCACGTCCATGAACTTCAACGTGGGCACCGCCGTGCTGCAGATGCACCTGACCCTCGCCGAGGCCGTGCGCGCCGCCACCCTCGGCGGGGCCATCGGCCTGCGGGCGCAGGACCGCGTCGGCAGCCTCGAGGTCGGCAAGCGCGCCGACCTGCACGTGCTCGACGCCCCCGCCGCCATCCACCTGGCCTACCGCCCCGGCATGCCGCTGACCCATGCGGTCTGGCGCGCGGGCCGCCGGGCCGTCTGATCGACCGACAGCAAGGAGAACGCATCACCATGACCACCCCTCCCGTCACCGTCACGCTCGGCACGTCCGGGGCCACCCTGGACGACGTCGTCGCCGTGGCCCGCCACGACGCCCGCGTGGTGCTCGCCGACGACGTGCTCGAGACCGTCGGCGCGGTGCGCCGCCACGTCGAGGCGCTGGCCGAGGCCGAGACCCCCACCTACGGCGTCTCCACCGGCTTCGGCGCGCTCGCGGACAAGCACATCCCGCTCGAGTCCCGCGCGCAGCTGCAGAAGTCCCTGATCCGCTCCCACGCCGCCGGCATGGGCCCCGTGGTGGAGCGCGAGGTCGTCCGCGCGCTGATGTTCCTGCGCGCCACCACGCTGGCCTCCGGCCGCACGGGCGTGCGCCCCGTGGTGGTGGAGACCTTCGTGGCCATGCTCAACGCGGGCATCACCCCCGCCGTGCGCGAGTTCGGCTCGCTGGGCTGCTCCGGCGACCTCGCCCCGCTCTCCCACGTGGCCCTGGCGCTGATGGGCGAGGGCGACGTCGTCGGGACGGACGGCGCGCTGCGTCCGGCCGGCGAGGCGCTCGCCGAGGCCGGGATCGAGCCGGTCGAGCTGCGGGAGAAGGAGGGCCTGGCCCTCGTCAACGGCACCGAGGGCATGCTCGGCATGCTGATCATGGCGCTGGCCGACCTCGAGGAGCTCGCCGACACCGTGGACCTCACCGCCGCGATGTCCGTGGAGGCGCTGCTCGGCACCGACCGCGTGTTCGTGCCGGAGCTGCACCTGCCGCTGCGCCCCCACCCGGGCCAGGCGACCTCCGCCGACCGGATGCTGAAGATCCTGGCGGGCTCGCCGATCGTGGCCAGCCACAAGGAGGGCGACTCCCGCGTGCAGGACGCCTACTCGCTGCGCTGCGCCCCGCAGGTGGCCGGCGGCCTGCGCGACACCCTCGCGTACGTGCGCACCGTGGCCGAGCGCGAGCTCACCGCCACCGTGGACAACCCGGTGGTGCTCGACGACGGCCGGGTGAGCTCGAACGGCAACTTCCACGGGGCGCCCGTGGCGTACGTGCTGGACTTCCTGGCCATCCCGGTGGCCGACGTCGCCAGCATGTCCGAGCGCCGCACCGACCGCATGCTGGACCCGGCCCGATCCCACGGGCTGCCCGCGTTCCTCGTGGACGACCCGGGCGTGGACTCCGGCATGATGATCGCCCAGTACACGCAGGCCGGGCTCGTCTCGGACATGAAGCGTCTGGCCGTGCCCGCGTCCGTGGACTCGATCCCGTCCTCCGCGATGCAGGAGGACCACGTCTCCATGGGCTGGCACGCCGCCCGCAAGCTGCGCTCGGCCGTGGAGAACTTCCGCCGCGTGCTCGCCGTCGAGCTCGTGGCCGCCGCCCGCGCGATCGAGCTGCGCGCCCCGCTGCAGCCCTCCGCCGCGACCGGTGCCGCCGTCCGCGTGATCCGCGAGGCCGGCGTCCCCGGCCCCGGCCCGGACCAGTACATGGCCCCGCAGCTGGCCGCCGCCGAGCAGGCCCTGCGCGACGGGTCCGTGCTGGCCGCCGTGGCGGAGGCGCTCGCGGGCGTATCCGCCGATGCCGAGCCGCAGGACCTGGCCGAGGAGTCCGAGGGCGCCGAGGCCGAGGGGCACTGACGCCACAGCGTGGTCCGACGCCGCAGAGTGGTCACGACACGCCGCGTGCGTCTGCACGAGACGGCGTGTCGTGACCACTCTGTGTGTGGAGGGGGCGGCCTGCGGGTCGGGTCGGTTGGCCCCGGCTCAGGTGAGGAGCACCGTCGTCGTCCTGTGCCGGCCGACGATCGTATGGATCAGGCGGGAGACAATCCGGGCAACGCCATGTGGTTGGTGTCGTGCGGTGAAGCCGGAACGGCGCGATCAGTCCGATTGCAGCACGACACCAGCTAAGGGCTTATCCCAGGAGTCCCTGTTGTTCGGCCCAGCACTTGAATCCCCCTGGGCCGAAGGGAAGCCGGTAATCGCCCATGATGAGATCGTCAGCGAGGCTCTCAACCATGGGAACGGTGAGTTGCTCCTTGCGGATCGCCTCACAGGGCAACCCGAGGGTGCCGGTGCACTCGAGCTTCTCGCGCTTGGCCAGGACGCGGGGCACGTTGTCGTCGATCACGATGCGATACCCGTGCGTCCGACCGAGGGCTAGAACGCCGCATTCGCCCCGGTTCCGACCGCCCGCCACAAGGTGCTCCTCGTATCGGGCGAAGGCCGCGAGGAACTCGAGGTCCTCGCTGCGGTCCACGACGATCCATTCGGCGTCCAAGATCTGCCGGAGATCTGGGTGCTGGTACTGCTGGTCCCTGATCTCCTGCTCCACACTCTCCGGAATCACGGCATGGCCGGCTGTCAGGAACTTGAGCACACCGAGCCATCCTTTCAGGGTGAAATGGCGCAGTGGTCCCGTATCGAAGACGTAGGTCTCCGGAACGGCGGTCACGAGACGTACTCCCAGATCTCCTGTTCCTGACGTGGGGGAAGGTCCGGAAGGTCGTCGTCGTCGAAAGTCCCATCCAAGAGGTCGAGTGTGCGTTCACGCGAGAGCTTCTCGGCCTCGAACAGCGCGATGACGTGCTTCTGGTACACCCGGGGCTGGGTGGTGCCTGCCATCTCGTCAGACGGGTACAGATCGTGGGTGATGATGTCCGTCTGCGTGGTCTGCACAGCGCGGATGTCGTTTGCCGTGGAAGCGTCCACCAATTCCAGGTCGTGGAGTCGGCGGGCCAGGGTCGACATGTCCACCAGGTAGGTGCCGGCGATCTTCACAGCGGCAGTGCGGACATCGCTTGAGTGAGCTGCGGCGGGCCATTCCTGTAAAAGGACAGCTGCTGGCAGGAGAAATGCTCGAGCGAACCGATCGAGGCGACCCTCGATGTCCGGGCCGGTGTGGGCGGTGCGCCAGTCCACCGTGTATTCATCGGCAAGTAGGTAGTGCCCAAGCTCGTGCACGGCGGAGAGGCGGCGTCGCCCGACCTTGGGGGTGGAATTCACCAGGGAGATGCCGCCCTCGGCGAGGAGCACCGTTCCCGCGTCAGCGGCGTCCACGCCGAAGTTGCGGGAGAACAGGAGCAGGCCAGCAGTGGCCAGGTGCGCCTGGAGGTCCTTTACGGGTTCCGTTGCTGTATACCCGACGTGCTCGCGTGCCCGGGCGGCCATGTCGTCGGCCTCGTGAACGGACTTGGGCTGCTCCCAGGGGTCCCGCACGCCGAACCCCTCGATGGGATGCAGGTCGTGCAGGAACTCGACGTCTGCGAGGAGTTCGGCCAGCAGGTGGTCCACGGCCGACTCGGTGGTATCCAACCCCTGGGCGGAACGGTGCGAGACGAGCGCTGGCGCAGGCTCGGTGAAGAACGACTGCATTCGGGTTCCCAGGGCATCGGCGATGGAGGCCAGCTCCAGGGCAGTGACCTTCCGTTGTCCGCCTTCGATCCGGTTGACCATGGTGCGCTCGAGGCCAACGGCGGTAGCTAGGTCCTGCTGGGACATCCCGCGACGCTCCCGTGCGGCACGTACACGGGCACCCAGCGAATGAGGAGTGGTCGGCGACATGTGTGCGATTCTCGCACACATGGCACTGGCGGTGAACCCTCGTCGCATACGCTGATGCGTTCGAGAACAAGCGCCGCGCCGCACTGCTGGTGATGGCCACCGGCACCGGGAAGACGTGCACCGCCGTCGCCCTGGTGGACCAGATGGCCCGCGCCGGATGGGTCAAGCGCGTGCTCTTCCTGGCGGACCGGCAGGCCCTCGTGAAGCAGGCCGCGGACGCCTTCGTGGAGCACGGCTTCGTCGGCACCACCGTGAACCTGCTGAAGAACCGGCACGGGGAGGGACGCGTCTACGCCTCCACCTACCCCACCATGCTCGGCCTCATCCAGGAGTCCACCGGCCAGGGCGCCCGCTTCGACCCCGGATACTTCGACCTGGTGATCGTGGACGAGGCCCACCGGTCCGTATACGCCAAGTACGGCGAGATCTTCCGCCACTTCGATGCCCTTCTCGTGGGCCTCACCGCCACCCCCAAGGACGAGATCGACCGGAACACCTACGGCCTCTTCGGCCTCGAGCCCGGCGTGCCGACTGATGCCTACACCCTCGACGAGGCCGTGGCGGACGGGTTCCTGGTGCCGCCGCGGGGCGTCTCCGTGGGCACCACCTTCCTGCGTTGCGGCACCCGGTACGATCAGCTTCCCGCCGAGGAGCAGGAGGCCTGGGACGCGCTGGACTGGGGCGAGGACGAGGCGCCCGAGGAGGTTTCGAGCGAGGAGATCAACCGGTTCCTCTTCAATGCGGACACCGTGGACCGCGTGCTCTCCACCCTCAGGGAGCACGGCCACAAGGTGGCCGGCAGCGAACGGCTCGGCAAGACCATCGTCTTCGCCAAGAACCAGCCGCACGCCGAGTTCATCCTGCAGCGGTTCGACGCCCAGTGGCCGGAGCTCGGCGGCCGGTACGCCCAGATCATCACCCACGCCAGCCGCTACCCGGACGCCCTGCTGGACGACTTCAAGACCCCCGGCAAGGCCCCGCACATCGCCATCAGCGTGGACATGCTGGACACGGGGGTGGACGTGCCCGACGTCGTCAACCTCGTGTTCTTCAAGCTCATCCGCTCCAAGACCAAGTTCTGGCAGATGATCGGCCGCGGCACCCGCCTGCGCCCGGACCTCTACGGGCCGGGGAGGGACAAGGAGGACTTCCTCGTCTTCGACTGGTGCCAGAACCTCGAGTTCTTCAACCAGGACCTCCCGGAGTCCGACGGCTTCACCCAGAGGTCCCTCACCCAGCGGTTGTTCGAGGACCGGCTCGCGCTCGTCGTCGCCCTCGACGCCCTGGACGACGACGCTGGGGCGCCCGCCGCCGTCGGGCCGGAGGAACGCGCGGTGCGCGAGCTGCGCCGCACCGCCGCCGAGGAGCTGCAGGCGGCCATCGCCCGCCTGACCCTCGAGAACGTCCTGGCCCGCCCTCTCCGCCGGGAGGTCGAGGAGTTCCAGCGGCCTGAGGCGTGGACGTCCCTGAGCGCCCAGGCCGCCGAACGGGCACGTGCGCTGGCCGGGGTGGTCACCGGGTTGCCGGGGGAGGACGTCGACGCCAAGCGCTTCGACCTGCTCATCGTGCGCCGGCAGCTGGCAGACCTCACCGGGGAGGCTGGCACGGCCGAGCGCATCCGGGCCACGGTGCAGTCCCTCGGGGAGAACCTGCTCTCCAAGGACGCCATCCCCGCCGTGAAGGAACAGATCATCCTCCTCGAGGCCGTGGCCGGGGAGGAATGGTGGGAGGGCGTCACTCTCGGCATGCTCGAGCACGCCCGGAAGAAGCTGCGCGGGCTCGTCCAGTTCATCGAGAAGGTCCGCCGCTCCCGCGTATACACGGACTTTGCGGACACGCTCACGCAGCTTGAGGAGGTCGACGTCGTGCGGCCGACGCCCGGCGTGGACATCGAACGGTTCTGGGCCAAGGTCAGCGAGCCGCTGCGCCACAACGAGTCCTCGCTGGCGCTGCAGAAGCTGCGCCACGGCAAGCAGCTCACCGAGCCGGACCTGGAGTCGCTCGAACAGCTGCTCCGGAGCATCGGGGCCGAGGACGCGCACCTGGCCGCGGCGAAGTCCGAGGGCGAGGGACAGTTGGGCCTGTTCGTGCGCATGCTAGTGGGGATGGATCGTGCCGCCGCGCAGGGCGTGGTCGCGGACTTCGTCCAGGACCGGACGCTCACCCAGGCGCGGATCCGCTTCCTGGGTCACATGGTGGAGGAGCTTACCGCCAACGGCGTCCTGGACGCCGGCCGGCTGTTCGAATCCCCCTACACGGACGACGCCCCCGGGGGGCCGTTCGGCCTGTCCGAGGAGGCGCAGGTGTACTCCCTGCGCGAGCGGCTGGACCTCGTCCGGACGTCTGCGATGGTGCCGGGACCAGAAGCGAACGCGGGCGGGGACGAGGCGCGCGGCGTCGTCGCATGACCTGACCGGACGGTGAGCCGAGTCGTGATATCCGCCCTTCTGCGAGCCTCCAGTTTCTATGACTGCTCACGTAGTGTTCAGACATGACTCCCGTCACCTGCCCCAGGGCCCCCAAGCGAGGCCATAGGAAAGAAACTGCTCGTGCACGTTGTCCGCACTGTGGCTCTTCCCCAGGTCCGGGCGTTACCCCACCAACAGAGACATTGATCGCTCTGCCCCCAGGGCCGGAGGGTGCCGATAGACAGACTTCCCCAATGGAATGTGAGCGACGTCGTCGAATCGATGAAGTGCTTCAGTTGGCTGGTGACCTTCTGGTCACGGAAAGCATCCGGGAAGTTCGTACGCACCTTCTCGATTTTGCCGTAGCCTACGGCGAACAGGGGCGTGGACGAGTGCGGCGCCATGCTATGTGCCAGGTACTTGCCGAGGTGGCGAATGCGCTAGATCCAGGCGAATACATCGATGAAGC